>DASUCV010000020.1 GCA_036275915.1 Candidatus Polarisedimenticolaceae bacterium
CCTACATCCAGGATCCGTCGTTCGATCCCTGCACAGACGACACCTACATCCAGGATCCGTCGTTCGAGCCCGGCACCGACGACACCTACATCCATGACCCGTCGTTCGAGCCCGGCACTGAAGACACCTACATCCAGGATCCGTCGTTCGATCCCGGCACCGACGACACCTACATCCAGGACCCGTCGTTCGAGCCCGGTATCGACGACACCTACATCCAGGACCCGTCGCTCGAGCCCGGCACCGAAGACACCTACATCCAGGACCCGTCGCTCGATCCCGGTATCGACGACTCCTACATCCAGGACCCGTCGCTCGATCTCGGCACCGAGGACTCCTACATCCAGGACCCGTCGCTCGATCCCGGCACCGACGACTCCTACATCCAGGACCCGTCGTTCGAGCCAGGTATCGATGACAACTACCACGACGACGCGTATGACCCGACCGCTGAAGGCTCCTACTACGATTCGCATCCCTTTGTTGGAGAGGACCCCAGCGGCAACGAGCCCTCGTTCGATGAGCCGAGCTTCGACAACGGCGGCAACGAGCCTTCGTTCGATGAGCCGAGCTTTGACAGCGGCGGCGACGAGCCCTCGTTCGATGAGCCGAGCTTCGACAACGGCGGCAACGAGCCCTTGTTCGACGAGCCGAGCTTCGACGGCGGCGGCGACGAGCCCTCGTTCGAAGAGCCGAGCTTCGACAGCGGCGGCGACGAGCCCTCGTTCGAAGAGCCGAGCTTCGACAGCGGCGGCGACGAGCCCTCGTTCGAAGAGCCGAGCTTCGACGGCGGAGGTCATGACTCGGGGTCCGAGTTTGACGGTGGCAGCTTTGACAGCGGTGACTCCGGTGCTGGGGATTCCAATCCCGACGGCGCTGAGGCTTTCGACTCTGGGCCTGACTCTGACGGTGGAATCAACTAATCGGAACGAAGGTCCGACGCATGACTTCGTGTTATCGCAATCCAAGGGCGGCGAGTGGCCTTCGCTCGCCGCCCTTCTTTTTCTGCGGTCCGACACAGAACCGAGGTCACGGGCTGCCGATCAATACAAACGCGCCCCAGAATTGTGGAGAATGGTAGTTTGCCGTCGCGCGCACTTTCCGCTTCGCCTCCCACAAAGCATCCGCGAAACCAGTCGAAGTTGTGGGCCGATCTCCTGTCGGAACACTATCGAAGAGCGCCGTAATGACTTGCCGTGCGGCGGAATCGTCCACCGCCCACAGGGTCGAGACAACCCGACGCGCTCCTGCGATCAGGAATCCCCGAGAAAGTGATACAGCGCCCTCCAGGTTGATCTCTTCACCGGTATGAGTGCCGCAGGCGGCGAGAACCACGAGCTCGGCAGGAATACGCAAGGAGTAAACCTCGTGCAGTTCGAGTAGACCATCTGCCTCTGAGGCGACCGTCCCTGCCGGTAGTTTCAATACCAACGCGGCCCGTAGTCCATCGGATCCCGTCGACCCGATCGCGTGGGTAGCGAAGTGAACGAGCCTGGCGCGACCTATGTCGGCTCGCACCTCTTGCTCCGTTGCCGTATCGTCATGGAGTAGCACAAGCCGACATCCGGGCTGTCGCCTCTGGATCGCGGCGGCGATGCTCTCTTGCTCGGGAATCGAGTTGCTCAATGCGGGGAGTCGGAAGGCCTGTTCGAGCGTTCCGTCTCGTTCACCGTCGACCCCACGAGCACCATTGACATCAGTGGGCGGCCCTGGACTTGAACCGCCGACGTTAGCGATCCGATTCACGACGCCCGCGACGGAGAGAAGTTCCAAGTCGGTCGTCCCGTGCGTCTCTTTTCCGTAGAACGAGAACGAGATCGACGGTGCGATCGTGATCACCGGCCCGTCATCAAGCCAGTATTTCGTCGACTCCTCAGTCGAGTCGACGGTGACAACGAGTGCATCCATCGGAACTTGATTCAATTGCGCATCAGGGATAACCGTCACGTGTCCGGCCTTGTGGATACGCGCCCACACCGGCTCGGGAACAAGCGCCCGCCAAAGTGCGTGCAACCACTGGTCGTTTGGAAAACCGTTTCCCTCGCAGCTTGACGCCAGTCTCGCTCCTCGTGGAGACGGCACGTCGTACTTCGCGCGGAACCGGCAATCAAAAAGTCGTCCTAGCGATTTCGACGTCAACGGCCCGGACGATACCCCCAGCAGCTTGGCGGTGGATTCGTCCAGATTCAGACTGAATGCTTGCACTTCAGCACCCTGGGCCGACACAACGAACACCCGGGACGCTTCGACTCCGATTTGGAAGTACAGGATGTCGTTCGCGAACGCCTTCATGGCTTGGCGCAATTCATCCGTATTCGAGGTCAGGTGATCGATGGAGGCCATGACTTCCCGATATCGCGGATCGACCCGCCGGATCTCCCCGTTCGCGCGTCGATATTCCGAAAGTGCGATGGCGACTGCGTGCGCCGCATCATCCGAATCGTGCTCAGCCTGCAAGTCGCCGGCTAGCGCTCGTTCCATCAAGCTGCGCTCGAACGCTTGCGCCTTGCGGAGTGTTGCCTCCGCGACTCGTCGACGGTCGACCAAGTCTTGAGCGACCCCTGTCGAGGGATCGCTCAGTTGCGTCTTAGAAAACGCGACTTCCTCAACCAAAGTCCGTGCTCGTGTGCGCTCTGCCCACCTCAGAGCCTCATTCGGATGTCCGGCAGCGATCTGCCGCGTAACCATGGTGTCGAACCTGGGAGCGTACCGCGCGAGGAAGGTCGCGCGAGTGGTGTCCGCCGCGCTACTCTCCTGCCGCATCGACTCGACGGAGCCGAGCGCTGCGCTGAGCACAACCAAGGATTCCTCGCGCTCATGAGCGGCCCACAGGACGTCCGATTTCTCGAACTGTGCCTTCGCGGCCGCTTCGCGCCACTCGGAGTGAAGGTTCACCTTCGCAAGTGCGTCATCTATTGTTTTCAGCGCTTCTGGAAGCTGTCGGATTGCCAGCTGCGCTCGAGATACTTCGATCAAGCTTTCGGCGACGTCGACGCTCTTCGGCGCAATCGCCGTTCGAATCTCCAAGGCCCGCCGGAGCAACGGAAGCGCGTCCCGCGGCTGGCCCTCGTCGATGAGTACGGTCGCGAGATCGTGGAGTGCTCGAGCAGTCTCAGAATGCTCTTTCCCGAGTCCCGTTTCTCGTATGGAGAGGGCCTCGCGCAGCAGCGTCTCCGCCTCGACATACTGAGAGTCTTCGGCCAAGAAGATGGCGAGCTGCGCGAGATACACAGAGAGCTTCGGATCTGTGCTATCTGGAGCCACATACAATGAGCGGGCCTCTTCCGCACACGCTCGGTATTTCGCTTCGGCGTCTGCCCGTCGCCCTTGGAATCGAGCCAGCTCGGCCAGGTTGAAGGTGGCGGTAAGGATGCCCTCTTGGTCCTTGAGAGCTTGGCGTTCCGAAAACGACTCAATCTCGTACCTCTCGGCGTCTGCATAGCTCCCTTCGTCACGAAACGTTCCCGCCACGGAATTGAGCAACCACGCGTGCACCGGCGTGTGCTTCGGTGCAATGGCCAAGCCCTTGTTGAACTCGGCCCGGGCGGGGACCGAACCATCCGTCAAACGAGTGAGCTCGCCCGACGTCAGATATCCAACCGCCTTGTCGGTGGGACTCGCATCAGACGATTGGAGATATCGCTGCCGATCGGTGACGATTGGGCGAGCTTCATCGTAGCGGCCCATCGCCCCGAGGATCTGTGCGATTCCCTCGAGCGTCGCACCCATCGCTGCGTCACGCTCGGTCTCGGGCTGTAGTTTTCGGTGCTCCAACGAGCGCTGTCCATACTTGAGAGCTTCGTCGAAGCGATTCCAGTTGAAACAGATACTCGAGAGATTGTCGAGACTGTCTGCGACGGAGGCGTGGTCCAATGGGCGCAGCTTTTCCCATTCTTCTAGTCCATGCCTTAGCACCTCAAGAGTCGTCGCCCTGAACTCTGGTTTCTCCGAGTTGTAGAGAAGGAGTCCAAGGTGATCTATGAAACGAGCGATGGACGGCGCATCATCAGGAAAGCATCGGCGGGCGCTTGCCTCGGCATCCTGGAGCATCTGAAGGGCTGTCTCGTTCCCGTCCTTCAGTGCGGATCGGATGCGATCGGTGAGTTGCGCAGCCTCCCAGCACGCTTGATCGCGCGGCGAAGCTGCGTAGGCGCTAGTTGCACCCACCGCCCGTGAAGGTGTGTCGGGCCCATCTTTGATCTCCAGCGTCCAGACGCCGGGAGGATCCGCGAGCCAGGTGAATGTCACCGACTTCGCGAGCCATTCATCGCCTCTCTCTACGTGTCGAATCGCACCGGTTGGGTCTGTGAGTGTGATCGTCGCCGAGCCGTCGATCGTCGTCGCAACCCGGGCAGCTTGCCCGGCTTGGAGGTCACATCGCGGGTCGGAGGTTCGCCCTCCTACTCTCGGGCTTCCGCATCCGACGCACGCCACGACGAGTACTAGTGAATGAGATAAGAATTTCAACTGCGAATCCCAGCCGCGGGAACCTGAAGCACCCACCGACATGCCCGCTTCCAGTCCCGAACTCTGATGGTGACGGTCGTTGACGACTCGACTTGCTGAGAACTATGCGGTTGCCTGTCACCGATGTCAACGGTACTGTTGTTGCAGCTTACGCAATCCGCTACGACGTTGGGGGGTCTATGCGACATCGAATGATTGGGGCGACCATCGTCTTATTCTTGGCGCCATTTGTCTTGACCGCGTTTGCGGCGCCTGTCACCAAAAAACTCGATCGGCTGTTCCCGGTTGCGTCATGCCCGTTTCCAAGGCCCGATTGCGCCGAAACGTCCTTGATTTGTCCGGACTACTGCGCCACTAATCCCGCAACACCCCTTTGTACGGACGCGAACAGCAACGGCGCGTGCTGCGAGCAGCCGTATGGGGAGTCCTCACCGGAGCACTGCGGGCTCAATGTTAGTCATGAGACTTCCGACCTGCAATTCGGGGTGCCCGCTGTAGGGGGCAATTACGGCGGGCCTGTCGCGATTACAATCCGTCGCACCGGGGACACCCAGCCGAGCGCGATCCGCGAGATTTCTTATTTGGCATTTATCGCCCAATCTCCCTACCTTGACAATCAGCCGACCCAATCAAGACTCGACGACTATCTCGGCAATGGAAATTACTGCGCCGCGAGTGATTCGTCCTGCGACGACTGCAAGCGCGAGAGCCCGCAGGACTGCTATCAGGGCGATGGTCGGCCGACGGTCTTCTTTCCGGTCCGTTCGATTACCAGCGGCGAATTTGGATTCGAAGAACCGTTCAATGTGGCCCCGGACAACTCGCGACCCGAATGCTACCGATCTGATTCTGTCGGGAGACGACACGGGACGTGGGTGCTTGGCGGCGGTGCGTCAATCGCGATTGATGAATTCCCGAGTTACCCACTGCGCTTGGGTTCAAGTAGTGACAATACCGGTGCGACGGCAACGCTCGTTGTGCCATTTGTACCAAGCGGGTTGTATGAGCTCTACGGAATCTGGTTCAGCAGTACGAACGGTCAGAATGCAGTCACGTTTGAAGTCGCGACCGGAGACGACGAGCGCGTTTTCGATGAGGACGGGGACGGAGTGCCCAATGAGTGCGACAACTGCCCTTCGGTCCCCAACGGAGACTGCGACGCGTCCACCGCGGCTTGCGATATCAACGGGGACGGGATACTCAGCGCCGACGAGATAAGCAAGGGGAACCAAGCCGACACCGACGGAGATGGGAGAGGAGACGCATGCCCGGATTCGACACCTCCTACCAGTTCGGCAAGCGTGACGCCGGATCCTAATGCCGCCGGTTGGAATAACACCGATGCGGTGGTGACGATCACGGCGGTGGACGAAACCGGCGGCTCAGGAGTCGCCTCGATCTCCGTCGAGACCTCCGGTGCGCAGGTCGTCCCCCTGACGGTAACCCCCGGCGCAAGCGCGATGGTGACGACAAGCGCCGAGGGCACGACCAACGTCAAGTTCTGGGCCACCGACAATGCCGGCAACACTGAGGCACCGCAGACACTGCCGGTAATGGTGGACAAGTCGGCGCCTCAGGTTACGTGCTCCGTGAATCCATCGTTCCTCTGGCCGCCGAACCATCGACTCGTGGACGTCGTTGCAAGCGTGTCGGTCATCGATGCGCTCTCCGGGCCGGACAATTTCGTGCTCGATTCGGTTCTCGGTGACGAACCTGACAAGTCAAAGAACGGAGTGGACATCGCCAATGATATTCAAGGCTTCGTACTGCACACCGGGGACACCACCGGCAAGTTGCGTGCGGAATGCCTCGGGACGGGCGATGGCAGGACATATAAGTTGATTTATCACGGTCTCGACCACGCGGGGAACAGCAGCCAGTGCGAGGCAATCGTCGTGGTCCCCCATGACCAGCGGCGGGGAGCTTCCGGAGTCCACTAGAGGGGCGACATTGTCTCGGGAATCTGACTCGCGAATAGACCCAACTAAGTCGTCGATCCATGACTACGCGCTGTTACGGCTGATCGAGGGGCAGGACGATGCACTGCCTGCGCACTTTCCGGGGCGCAATCGGATCGTCGACAACTTTCGGCGGATCCAGGACACGATCAAGACCGTCGTCGAACGAACCGTCGAACGAAATCGCTACACGCGTTTCGTAGCAAGTCGGCTCGCGGTTCACGCCCCAGATTTTGTTGCGGAACATCCCGCCGAGTTCGAGAACGAGATCGAAGGAAAGCTGAGTGAACACGTCGAGCGCATAGGAGGTCAGGAGCGGAACAAACAAGTACTACGAAATTTTGCTCTCTGGTACCGACTCGCGAGCGTCATGGGTAGCGCGCAGAATCGGGCAATTCCAGGAGCTCTCGCCGTTGTGACGAAGGACTTTGAGGAGGTCTCTCGCTTCCTCAATCCGGAACGTCCGGAGTTTCGTCGCTTGTTGGGGGAACGTCAAGGCGTTGACCCAAGTAGCGTTGCGGAGCGTGTCGAAGACAATCTGTTGGCGCACTGGCAGGCCTATGAGGGCACGGCACCACTCGGAGCTTACATACGCACGATCGTCACAAGACGGAAGCAGGAACTGCTGCGAGGTCTTGGAGAAGGCGTCCTCGATCACGACAGCATCGAAGCTGTATTCGAATTGCCTGCGGAGGGAGAGGACCCCGTCGAGCTCCTCGATCGGCCATCCGCTCGTGAGATGGCGCTTCGGGTGAAGGCCGTGGTCTCCGCCGTCGAGAAGTTCGACGAGGTGGACAAGTTGATCTTCTTCGCGCGGATGGAAGACCCACCGCTGCCCTACAAGTTGATCCTGGACCGTTTAGGAACGATTCCAGCGAACAACATGAAGAGGGAGAGCGCTGTTCGTGCTCGTCACACCCGACTGGTCGCAGAGCTTCGACAGGCTTACGAGTCCACGCTGAGACGCTAGTCGTCGGAGGTTCGCGGAGCCGACGGGCCGATCTGAATTTTAAGGCTGTCGATTGCGGTCCCATCCGAAAGTTTGACATCGAGCGCGACGATTACGCCTTTCGCAACATCACTGGCCGAGATCGTTCCGCGAATCGGTGCGATCTTGACCAATCCGAACTCCAGTGGCGGCCCGAAGAGTGTGTTGCCATCGATCACTGCTCCTGTATCCCTTAGTACAGCTTCGACGTGCGCGCCGGGGGTTGCGAGTGAGGTCAGGAATTGCAACGCGCGGTCACTGCCACCGAGGCCGATCGATATCGTCGTGACGCGCCTGCCGTGGAGTTCGACTTGTGCCCAACCTGCCGGCTCCGTTCCGCCCTTGCCCGAATCGCCGCTGACGGCATTCACAGGCATTAGGACTGACGAAGACGACGAAGCGCCGAATCGGTACATCGTAGGAATCAGAATTGCGATCAAGAGCAAGTAGGCTGCTGCTGTCAGCCAGTTTCGCCGGATTGCCAGCACGTCGAACACAACCCAACTCGACTTGGACGAGGACGCAGGTATGACATCGACCGCAGGGGCCTCGGCGATCCAGGACCGAAGCTGACTAAGGAGCGACGAACACTCGGTACAAGTGTCCGCATGTAACTTCCATGCGTCCAAGCCCTCCGGCGCGAATGATCCCCAATCGCCCGCTAGGGCAACGAGGACTTCGGGTCGAGGATGGGCGGTCACCGCATTCGACGGGCGAGTTCGGAGTTCGTGCTTCACCAGGTCGACACGTCGGGCGAATCGGGCGCAGTTGGCGCAGTTCTCGACATGCGTCGCGGTCTCCCGTGATTGCAGATCCTCGTCGTCATCCGATTGGAGGAGCAGCCGAGCCTGAACTCTCGTACAAGCGATCGGCAAGTTCGCCTCCTTTCGCGAGACTCGGCTCGACCGAGCCGCCGAGCCCCCTCAAACTAGGGACGCGACGTCGGAACGGTCGCTGCGAGAGGATCCCTGAGATTATTCAACTTTGAACGATAGTCTCCGGGCTACCCACTCGCCCAGCTGAGATTCGTGGGCTCCCGGAGGCCGTGAAAACCGTCGGACAGCCTCGGGCTCGCCCCGACGAGGTAATTCGCAGGCTTTCTTGAAGCTCTCTTGCCCGGCCTCCAGCGCGCGCACCTCTTCCATGAGGCTCAGGAGTCGCATGGGGTTGGTGTCCGCCACAACCATGATCGAGTCCGTGCCTCCGGTACGGGAAACCAGGAACGGAATCGACATCGGCGCGGACCATCGGCTAGGGATCCGAACCGTCGCGCCGTCGCTTGACTCCAGCTCGTGAGTCGCCGAAGGATCCCATAGCTCTATTGACGGGCCCCCGCGGGCAGATGCGATATCCAACACATGCACGATGGCGACGTAGCTTCCGCGTTGTGCGTCGATCTGCAGATTCAAGTCAGCACAGTCGTCTGTCTGTCCAGGCTTGCACCGGACTCCAGTAATGACTCTCCTGCGCGAATCCAAGAGTCGGGCGTCGAGATTGAACGAGCCATCACCCCGGAGATCGAGCAGTTGCCGAACTTCCGCGCCGTGCAGCTCGGAGTAGGAAGCGATTGCAATCTTCTGCACGACGTCGCCGATTAGCTCCGGCTTCAAGTCGGAAGCGTTTGGCGGAATCGCGGAATCGAGGAGCTTCCGGCTAGTCGTTCCTCCTACAACTCCGAAGCGAAGTGAGCGCGATGATGAAGCGTCGACACTGAGTCGAAAATACCGCTCGGGATGAGGACCGAACTTCGCCATCTCATCGTCAGCGGGTCGGCCGTCCCTGAATACGATCGCTGGGTGATCTGACACAAGCCGGTTGACGAGCTGCACCGCCATGTTCGAGGGGAATCCGTCCACGTAGACGATCGGACGATCATACTCGAAGGGGATATTGCAGCGGACCGCAACTACGTCGGTCCTGTCAGCAATAGGATCTGTCGCGATACCGGTCACCTTCGTCGAGTCAGGCCATCGATATCGAACCGACTGCTGGTCACGGACGCCGACCAGTGCGAGGCGGGAGGAAAAGGCATCCCGCATTCGAGCCCGCCGTACGAGCACGTATGAGTCGAGCGGACTCACAGGCACCGACGCTGGGACCTCTATCGTCCACTGGTTTCCAATCTCGAGATGGGCGGCCATCGCAAGTCGTGGATCGACATCACGATCCGTGAAAAGGAACGGCTCGTTTTCACGCCCCGCTTGCGCGCTGAACCCGGGTTGCATCTTCCGAAAAGAGCGCTCTGCGACCTCCGATCGAACACGCTCGAAAAGGAGCGAGATCGGGGCGCCTTGATCCAATCGCTCTGCCTCGCTCCAGAGCACGTAAGAAAATAATCCGCGCGGCACGGAGTCGAACAACTGTTCGTAGGCGGTCGATCCACCCTCATCCGTACCGCCTCGATGGACGTTCGACACGGCCGACAGGACGACGTAGCGGGCATCGGAAGGCAGGATTCGCCTGCCCGGCGAGCTCGCGTCGTGTCCCGCGTGGTCCATCGCTTTCTTTTCCGCCAGCACGCGTGCCCGGTCCGGAGTGTCTCGATTGAAAGTCATGTCCGCATGGCTCGTGTAGAGTTGCGTACGCGCATCGAGTTCCGGAACGACTCGCTCCTTGAGATCGACGCCACGGCCGCGAGGAAGCGATGCCGAGTGGCACGCATCGAAGATCAACAGGACATTCCGAGCGTCCGGACTCAGTCGATCGAACCACAAGAACAGCTCGTCATCCACGATGTCCGGGATGTTCTCTGTTCGTGCGTCGTACGGCAGAAGACTTGCGTCGTTGCCACCGCCCTCATCGCCGTTAATATCTGGAGCCTCCCCGCCATGGCCGCTCCAGAAAACGACAAGCGTATCCTCCCGACGAGTCGCTTCGACGGAAGCGAGGATTGCATCACGAATGCGCTTTCGCGTTGGGAGGTGGTCTTCGGAACCGAGCGGATCGCCGCTTACAAGCACCGTGATGTCATCAAAGTGGTACTTCGATCGCAATAAGGTTTCGAGCGACCTGACATCGTGTGGCGGGCCCGCGAGAGGCTCGATGTCTCTACTCAGATATGAGCCGACCCCGATCAGGACGGCCCGCCGTATCCCCTTGTGAAATGCTGGTGTCGGCTCCTTCGGCGCGGGCCGTGATGCGCTCGCCACGATGATGGCGAAGCCGACTAAGACGATCCCCAATGCGGATCGCATGCTCCAGACCACCCCACGATTCATTTCGCGTTTGAGAGCCAATAGTCGATCGTTCCATCGCCATCCACGTCGAGGCCACGCTTGTCGATTACTCCGTCCTCGTCCTCGTCGAAGACGTAGAAATTGGGTGGCCCTGAGCCAGCGAGGTTTATCGCGAGGCCATCGGCGACGCCGTTGTGATTGGAGTCAAGAATCCAAAAGTCGACCTCATCGTCGGAGTCGACGTCAACCGCGTACGCATCGTTGATACCGTCATTATTGATGTCTACTTCTTGGAACCGAGAGTCCGGCGGCAGTTCCTTGCCAAGGAGCTTGGAGGCGTTCTTCGGTAGCGCTGGAGACTTCGGTGCTACATATGTCGGCGGATGTTTGACGATCTCGTCGATCTCGCTCACCGCAATTGCCATGTTGAGTCCTTGAACCACAGCCTGTTTCCCTCCGGACTCGGCGAACGCGACGAGCCCAATCACCTGCCCATCGCCGTTGAAGAGTGGGCCGCCTGAATTGCCCGAGCTGATAGGTGTCTGAGTCTGGATCACGCTTGCCTTCAGGTCGACCGACGGCGATTGGAAGTATCCGGACACCTCGAACTCTGGCCGGATCTGGCTCACAATTCCTTGCGAGAGACTCCATGGGTAACCGAGCGGATGTCCGATCGCAAAGACGTCGTCACCTACTCGCACTGCCTTGAGGCTTCCGAGGGGCACCGGCTGCACGTTGAGCGCAGTCGCCGGCACCCTCAGCAATGCCAAGTCCGCAGAGGGCTTGGCTGCGATGACGTGCGCCACGAATATGTCTGCGTGTTCAGCGGGTTGCATCTCGCTTGAGCGGGTCAGAATGCATGCTGTGGGCTGGTTTTCCACCACGTGATAATTCGTGGCGATGAGCCCTGACTTGTCGATGACAACGCCGGCTCCCTCACCGTCAGGCGTCATGATGCGCACCACGCTGTCTGCACGCTTCTTGTAGACGCTGACCGCACCAGGCGACTTCCCAACGCTCGGGTTCTTCGATCCGCCTTGTTGACCTCCTTGCGACAGGGCCTCCGCGCAACGGCTGTAAGTGATTGCTGAGCGCTCATCCAGGTTCTGGACGAGACGTGGGTAGCTGCTTCTTAGTGTCGGCGAAATTCCATTGATAGGGTGCCAAGTCGGCTTCTGTCCGCCGCGGCTCGCCTTGACGGTCGCAACAAGCGCAGCCGGTACGTTTGTGACCCCATTCCCATTCGAAGGCGTGGCGGCGGGAGATGAAGTGGTCGCTCTGACGAGCAACAGGCATGCGACAAGAGTGGCGACTTTAGGTTCCATGGGACCTCCGTGCGTTGCGTCGCACTAATAGTTGCGGAGAGTATGCCTCAACTGTTCACCAATCCCTCCCCTCCCGTCTTGCCGTCCTAGTGCCCCCGCTCTAGGACCCATTCGAATCGGGTGGCGAAGGGTCAGCAACCGCGCGGACCGAGGTTGAGATGACTGGACCCCCGCTGACGACGATGCCCGCGTCGCGGGGGGACGCAGCGCTCGTGTCGGTCGTTCGCGGCCCTCTGTGCAACTCAAGAGGCCGCCACGTGCCCACTTGCCTAACGAACTCCACCCCGAAACGTATGAGATCGTTGATCGCCGCCTGGGAGGACCCGAATGCGCTTCGCCTTGCCTGCCGCCCTGATCGCCGGCGCCGCGCTGCTCGCCATCGCCACGCCTGCCGAGGCGCGCTCGAAGCCCAGCCACGACCCCGACAAGGCGAAGATCGTCACCTCCGACCTTCCCAACTTCGTGCGCGCGTTCGCGCTCGCCTCGGCCCACGACGCGCCCGCGGAGAAGGAGAAGATCTTCCAGCGCGAGTACCTCGACAAGGGAACGCCCGGTCTCAAGGACTTCGTCAGAGAGCGGATCCAGTCGGCGAAGAACCTCGCCGCCGCGACGGCGAAGAGGCCGAACTACTACGCATCGCTCGAGCAGGCCGTGCCGCAGGTCGCGGCAATGGAGCCGGCAATTCGCAAGAGCCTGCGCAAGCTGAAGGACCTCTACCCCGGCGCCGTCTTCCCCGACGTGTACATCCTCATCGGCGTCATGAACTCCGGCGGCACCGTCTCGGACGCCGGCCTCCTCATCGGGCTCGACATGCACGCGAAGACGGAAGGCACCGACATGTCCGAGATGAGCGATTGGCTGAAGGCTGTCCTCGGCCCGCTCGACGCGCTCCCCGGCATCGTCGCGCACGAGCTGATGCACTACCAGCAGGGGCCGGAGGGCAAAACGCTCCTCGCGAAGGCGTGCAGCGAGGGGTTCGCGGACTTCGTCGGCGAGCTGATCTCAGGCCAGAACATCAACGCCCACCTGCGCGCCTACGGCGACGCCCACGAGGCGGAGCTGTGGCGCGAGTTCCGCGCCGAGATGAACGGCACCGACTTCTCGCACTGGCTCTATCAAGGAAGCAGCGCCACCGGCGACAGGCCTGCGGACCTCGGCTACTACGTCGGCTACCGCATCGCCGCGGCGTACTACGCGAAGTCCTCAGACAAGAAGAAGGCCGTGCGGGAGATCCTCACCGTGACGGATTACGAGAGATTGCTGCGGGAGAGTGGGTACGGGGAAGGGGCTCATCCCAACAGCAGCTCGAGATCTTCGCGCGTGAGCGTGCGCAGCACCGACTCGTCCGCGGCCAGTATCGAGTCGGCGAGCGCGCGCTTGTGTTCCTGCAGCGCGATGATCTTCTCCTCGACGGTGTCGCGAGCGACCAGCCGATACGCGATGACCGGCTTGTCCTGGCCGATGCGGTGCGCGCGGTCGATGGCCTGCGCCTCGACCGCGGGGTTCCACCACGGATCCAGAAGGAAGACGTAACCCGCCGCCGTGAGGTTCAGCCCGTACCCGCCGGCCTTCAGGCTCAGGAGGAACAGACGGCAATCGGGGTCCGTCTGGAAGCGTCGGACGGCCTCCTCGCGTGCCGCCGCCGGAGTGGCGCCGTCGAGGTAGGCCGTGCCGATGTTCAGCGCGTGGAGACGCGGCTTCACGAGCGCGAGCAGGCTCGTGAACTGGGAGAAGACGAGGGCTTTGTGTCCCTCTTCGAGCACCTCGCCGAGACGCTCGACGAGGAGATCGAGCTTCGCGCTGTCCGCGAGGTCGTTGCCGTCGATCAACCCGGGGTGGCACGCGGCCTGCCTCAGTCGCAGAAGCGCCTCGAGGACGTGAATCTTCGACGTCGCGAGCCCTTGGCGGCTGACGCGGCCGAGAATCGCCGCCCGGTAGTGCGTGCGCAGCTCGTCGTACGCCCGCCGCTGGATCGTGCCCAGCTCGCACCACAGGGTCTGCTCGGTGCGGGTGGGAAGCTCGGGCGCCACCCGCTCCTTCGTGCGGCGCAGGATGAACGGCCGCAACGCACGTGCGAGCGTTTGTTGTCCCGCGTCGGCGCCCACGGCCTCGGTCAGCGCCCGAAAAGCCGGAGAGCTGCCGAGCATGCCGGGATTCAGGAACTCGAAGATGCTCCACAGCTCACCGAGATGGTTCTCGATCGGCGTGCCGGTCAAGGCCAAGCGATGACGCCCTCGAAGCAACCGGGCGGCCTTGGCGGCCTGGCTCGACGCGTTCTTGATCGCCTGCGCTTCGTCCAGCACGATGTAGTCGAATTCGATCTTCGAGAGCGCCGCCGCATCCCGCCGCAGCGTGCCGTAGCTGGTCACGATGAGGTCATGCGTTCCGACGTTTCCTGTGTCACGGGAGATTCCCGTGTGGTCGAGCACGCGCAACTTCGGGGTGAAGCGTCTTGCTTCGGCGATCCAGTTGAAGACGACCGAGCGTGGCGCGACCACGAGCGACGTGGGCCGCGCAGCGTCTTTCCCCCTCCCGCGGGAGGCCAGGAGGGCCAGAACCTGCACCGTCTTTCCGAGGCCCATGTCATCGGCCAAGCAGCCGCCGAATCCGAACTCTCGCAGGAAGCGAAACCAGCCGAGCCCCTCGCGTTGGTACGCGCGCAGCGTGCCTTCGAACGACCGCGGCTCCGCGACGGGCCCGACGCCTTCGAAGCGCGCGAGCTTCTTCCTCGCCTTCTCGAAGATCGCGTCGGCGGAGATCTCCGGCATCTCCGCGAGGAGAGCGTCGAGGAATCCGGCCTGATGCGCTCCGAAGCGAACCGACTTCGCGTCGGCGCGCGCCATCGCCGCCAGTGGTGCGACGCGCTCCAGCCACACTTCCGGCAGCACGCCCCACGATCCGTCACCGAGCCTCACGTACCGCTCGCCCTTGCGGGCCGCCGCCAGCAGCGCCGGAAGCGGGACTTCGGTATCTCCGAAGGTCGCTCCTCCCTGAAGCTCGAACCAGTCCTGCCCCGACACGACGCGCAGCCGCTGCGACGTGGACGACCGGTAGACGTTCCCCTCCGCCTCGACCCGCCACCCCGCCTCGATCAGGGGCGCGACTACTTTCGGGAGGAACGAAGGGGGAAGGAGCCACTCGCCGTTACTCCGGGCCGGACCGTCGTCGCGGAATCCCGCACCGAGCAATCTCGTCCGGGCGGCGTCCTCGGCCACGCGATCACGCGTGACGAACACACGGCGGCCGGCCTCGAAGAGCCTCGCCCGCGCATCGTTGGCGTCGACCTCCATGCCGTCGTAGAGGAACGACAGGCGAGCCATGAGCTTTTCCTGCCCGTCGAACCGACGAGGCCTCTCGATCTTCAGCGCCGGCACCGGAGTCCCGCCGACCTCGGCAAAGCGCAAGCGTTCGGGAACGCGCACCTCCGCGCCCCGCGTGCGCTCGAAAACCGAAGCGACGAGCCGCGGCCCATCGTCGGCCCGGACGGCGATCGGACCTTCCTCCTTGATCATCGCGAGCACCGCATGACTGGCGGGATCGGCGAGGCGCGAGACCGCACCCTCGTGAAGGAAGTACCCGGAGGAAAGGACGAAATCGATCGCGTTCGCGCTCAGCTTCTCACCCGGCCGCTCGACCGTTGCGCTCAGCGTGTACCCGCCGCGTTTTCGCGCTTCCGCGACCTCGACGACCGTCCTCCATGGATCGACGAGGTCGGAACGCAGCGGCAGCGCCGCTTCGCTCTGCCCGCGCGAGACGAAGCAGCGCGCCGTCGCCGCAAGCGCCGGGACCAGGAGTTCGATGCCCTCGGCCGACAGCAACGCGGGGTTCCCGACGCGCTCGTGCACGCGCCCGCCGCCGAATCGTGATTCCCTGGTGTCGCTGCCGCGAATCAGCGCGAAGACTCTGCGGTCGGCCGGGTCCGCGAGATGCTCGGCCTCTCCGAAGCGGATGCTGAGCGGGATCTCGCGCCCCCACGTTCCATCTCTCTTCTTGTCTCGGCGTTTCAGCTCGACGACGAGCGCTCCGTACCTCGAGGCGTTGGCAAGATCGATCGTGTACCGCAGCTCGGCCTTCGCCTGGTCGAACGGCGGCGCTTGAGCGTTTCGATCGCGCGCGAGATCGAGCGCGCTCAGGCGCTGGAGCCATGCCGGGTCACGTGACTGTTCGGGCACCCGCTCCGGCCGGGACGGTGCCTCGAGCGCGTCCCGCGACGCGCCGGTCTTGACGAGCGACGGATCGGGCGCGAGGTCGATCGGGCTCGCATTCGCGCCGAACTTCTTCGACCGGTCGGCCTCGAGGATCGCCGCCCACACGTGCTTGCACGGCTCCACGTTCTTGACGAAGTACGGACATGAGCAAGAACAATGGAGGCTGGCGCCTTCCAGGGCCAGCGAGACCGCGTATTCCTCCGTGCCCCGGACGATCGCCAATGCGTGCGGGCCATCGACGAACGCGATTCGGGCCCGCGCCCGCTGAAAATAGTCGAGACCCCGCCGCCGCTGGATCTCCGAAATCCCGTTCTCCAGCCGCAGCGACAGCGACACGATCTCCTCTAGAGCCCCCGCGCCCATTCCGGCCGGATGGGGATGCGGCCGGCCAGCGCGTCATCGAGGAGCTCGAGCATCCGTGCGCCGTCACGGGGAAGTCGTCCGCCGAGCGGCAGGTAGTTCGAGGCGTGATTCGTCCGGAAGATGGCGTCGCTGGGCTGCGCCTCGGCGATGAACGTCCGTGCCTCACGGAGCAACCCTTCGATAGAAGGAAGCGCGAACTTCCCGGCGGCCTCGAGCTTCGCGATCGGCGTGCCCGGAATCACGGTGAGGGTGAGGAGCGACAGGAAGCGCGGGTCCATCGCGGTGGCGAGTCTGGCGGAGGCGGTCGCGTGCTCCTCGCTGCGCTCGGTCCCACCGGCGCCGAGGAGGAAGATCGCGGAGAGCTTCATGCCGGCCTCGCGCGCGCGGCGGGCGGCCTCGACGTGGTCGTCGAAGCCGGCCCCTTTGGCGATGCGCTTCATCGTGACGTCGTCCCCCGATTCGGGTCCGATGTAGAGCAGGCTCAAGCCGGCCTCGCGAAGGCGGGCGAGCTCCGCGGGCGACTTCTCGTTGAGGTTGATCGCCGTGGCGTACGCGCTCACGCGCCGGAGACGCGGAAAGGCGTCGCGGCACGCCGCGAGGATCGTCTCCCATGTGGCGACGTCCATCCCGAGCGCGTCGCCGTCAGCGACGAAGACCCTGTCGACCGACTCGCCGTGAACCGAGCGCGCGGCGCTGATGTCCTCGAGCGTCTCCCTCAGCTCGCGCACGCGGTACCGCTTGTCGCGGTACATGGCGCAGTAGGTGCAAGCGTTCCACGAACAGCCGATCGTGGCCTGGAGAATGAGCGAGTCCGCCTCGCTGGGCGGGCGGAAGACCGGTTCCTCGTAGCGCATGGGCGTCGAACCAGAGGGTAGCGCATCGGCCCTGAGGATCCCGTCAGATGCCGCGCCGGCTCCTCGCCTCCACGACTATCATCCCGCTCACCACGACCCCGCTACGGATCTGCGCAAGGAGCCGTGCCCATGAGCCTGATCTCCCGCACCACGCTGCTCGCTGCCACGCTCACCGCCGTCTTCACCCTCGCAACTGGGACGTCGGCAGCCGAGCCTGCCAAGGCCGCCGACTTCCCCGCCCTCGACTTCGAGCACGGCGCAGCAGGCAAGCTCCCGCCCGGCTGGCGAACGGGAGTCAACGCCCCCACCGGCGACAAGGACGCATCCGCCTTCACCGACGACAAGGTCTTCCACGGCGGCGCCCAATCGATCCGGCTCGAAAGGGACGACAAGAGCGCCGGCGACTTCAGCGCGATCAACGCCTCGGTCCCGATGAACTTCGCCGGCACGACGATCGTGCTCCGCGGCTGGCTGCGCACCGACGGCGTGGACGGCCGCGCGGGGCTCTGGATGCGCGAGGACGGCGACACCACCGCGATCGCCTTCGACAACATGCAAGCGACGCCGCTCAGCGGCACGACCCAGTGGACCGAGTACTCGATCCAGCTTCCGGTCGACGCGAGCGGCCGCACGCTCGTCTTCGGCGCGCTCCTCATCGGCAAAGGCAAGGTGTGGGTCGACGACTTCCAGCTCCTCGTCGACGGCAAGCCGGTGCAGACCGTCCCCAAGATCGAGCGCCCCAAGACGCCGCTCGAGACCGACCACGAGTTCGACGCCGGCTCGAAGATCGTGATCGACAAGCTGACGCCGCTCCAGACTGCGAGCCTGACGACGCTCGGCAAGGTGTGGGGGTTCCTGAAGTACCACCACCCCAAGGTCACCGGCGGCCAGGTGCACTGGGACTACGAGCTGTTCCGCGTGATGCCGCGCGTGCTCGTCGCCGCCGACACCGCCGCCGCGCGCCAGGCGATCGTCGACTGGATCAAGACCCTCGGCGAGATCGCGCCGTGCGACCCGTGCGCCACCGTCCCCGACGGCCTCGCCCTCCGCCCCGACATCGACTGGATCCACGACAAGGCCGCGCTCGGCGAGCCGCTGTCGGCGCTGCTCGAGCAGGTCTACCGCAGCCGGCCGGCGAACGGCGATCAGGCCTACGTCAAGATGAAACCCGAGGTCAACAATCCCGAGCTCCTCCGCGAACCGCGCTACGACACCCCCGAGCTTCCCGACGTGGGCTACCGGATCCTCGCGCTCTACCGGTGGTGGAACGTCGTCCTCTACTGGTCGCCTTACCGCGACGTCATCGGCGCCGACTGGAACGCCGTGCTCCGCGAGTTCCTCCCGCGCCTCGTCGCCGCGAACGACGTCGCCCGCTACCGCCTGGAGATGTTCGCCCTCATCGCGCGCCTGAACGACGGCCACGCCAACCTGTGGGGCCAGCTCGACGCGCGCCCGCCGGTGGGAAGCTGCTCCCTCCCCGTGCGCGTCCGCGCGATCGAAGGGAAGGCGATCGTCTCTGCCTACGCAAACGACGAGACCGGCCACGCCTCCGGCCTGAAGATCGGCGACGAGATCGTCGGCGTCGACGGCACGCCCGTCCCGCGCCTCACCGCATCATGGACGCCGTACTACTGCGCCTCGAACGACGCCGCGCGCGCCGCCGCGATGATGAACAGCCTGACCCAGGGCGCGTGTGGCCCCGTGAAGCTCACCGTCGAGCGCTCCGGCAAGACGGAGCCGATCACCGCCCAGCGCGGCAAGCCGACAAACGCCGAGCAACAGACCGGCTTCACCCACGACCTCGCCGGCCCCGCGTTCCGCAAGCTGTCGAACGACGTGGCCTACCTCAAGCTGTCGTCGTTCAAGATCGCCGACGTCCCGACCTACCTCCACGACGCCGAGGGAACCAAGGGCTGGATCATCGACATCCGCAATTACCCTTCCGAGTTCGCCGTGTTCGCCCTCGGCGGCCACTTCGTCGCGCGGCCCACCCCATTCGTCCGCTTCACGAACGGCGATCTCTCCAACCCCGGCGCCTTCGTGTGGACGAAGAACGAGGAGATCCCTCCGCTGGCGCCGCTCTACTCCGGCAAGGTCGTCATCCTCGTCGACGAGGCGTCGATCAGCCAGGCCGAGTACACCGCGATGGCGCTGCGCAGCGGCCCCAACGCCACGGTGGTCGGCAGCACGACCGACGGCGCCGACGGCAACGTCTCTCCCGTGCCTCTCCCGGGCGGATTGCAGACGCTCATCAGCGGCATCGGCGTCTTCTACCCCGACAAGAAGCCGACGCAGCGCATCGGCATCGTTTCCGACGTCATCGTGCGCCCCACCGTCGCCGGCTTCCGCGCCGGCCGCGACGAGGTCCTCGAGGCGGCGATCAAGCAGATCGTGCCGGGGATGGAGGAGAAGAAGGTGAGGGAGATGGGGAGGAGGTAGAGGCCGGTTCTCCGACCCGATGGTTATCCCGGTGCAACCGCTTGATGCTCGCTCTCGATTAGACTCTGCCCCTCATGCGCCTTTACTCCGGGCTCTCCACCGACTTCATACGTGACGCCGCGCACAATCGAATCGCCGCGAAGCTGAAGGACGCATACTTCCGGGAATTCCGTCACAACCCGCCTCCGTCCGAGGTCAACTCCTGGCAGAACTCTCTTCGGGCAATGTCACAGGTCGTCGACCTTGCGGGTTTGCATGACCACGGCGTCCTCCTCGAGTACCAGTTGCCCATGACGAGCAAGCGATTGGACTGCATGGTCTGCGGCCAGAATGGTGAGCGCCGCGATCAAGCGGTCATCGTTGAGCTCAAGCAGTGGCAGGCCTGCGGAGACGCCGGTGTCGAAAACCTCGTTACCGCGTTTGTGGGTGGGCGCGAGCGTGACGTACTGCATCCGGCAGCCCAAGTAAATCAATACGAGCGCTACCTCGAGGACAGTCATACCGCGTTCTATGAGGGGACAGCGCCGGTAGGCCTGGCGTCGTGCGCCTACCTGCACAACTACTACGCTACCGATGGTGACACGCTGTTTACCGATCGATTCGCGTCGATTCTGTCGCGCTCGCCGGTATTCACGGCCGACGACGTCGATCCGCTGCAGGAGTTCCTTCGAGTCCGCCTCTCCTCCGGCCACGGTGAGCCGGTGCTGCGACGGGTCGAACAGAGCAAGTACCGCCCAAGCAAGAAGCTTCTGGAGCATGTCGGAAAGCTCGTCAAGGGGCATCCGACCTACGTCTTGATCGATGAGCAGTTGGTGGCGTACGAACGTGTGCTGGCCACCGCGCGTGCTGGGTTCGACGCTCGAAAGAAAGAGGTCATCATCATCCGGGGCGGCCCCGGCACGGGAAAGTCGGTAATAGCGATGAACCTCCTCGGAGACCTTTCAGCGGCGGGATTGAACGCTCACTACGCCACCGGGTCGAAGGCGTTTACCGAAACACTTCGCAAGGTGATCGGTAGTCGCGGCAGTGAGCAGTTCAAGTATTTCAACAGTTACGCTAACGCCGATGTGAACGCAATCGACGTACTAATCTGCGACGAAGCGCACCGCGTTCGGGAGACGAGCAACAGCCGTTACACGAAGAAGACCGAGCGCTCGACGAAGCCACAAGTGCGCGAGCTGTTCGACGCCGCTAAGGTCAGCGTGTTCTTCGTAGATGACAAACAGAGCGTGAGGCCCGGCGAAATCGGCACGACCGATTACTTGCGAAAACAGGCGTCCGACTGCGGATGCGAAGTTCGCGAGTACACACTGGAAGCGCAGTTCCGTTGTGCCGGGTCGGATGCTTTCGTGAACTGGATCAACAATACGCTTGGAATCGAGCGGACCGCGAACGTCATCTGGGAGGGAGATGAACGGTTCGACTTTCGCCTCTTCGAGTCTCCGGGATCCCTCGACGAAGAGATCCGCCGAAAAGCAGCAACGGGAGTAACGGCGCGTTTGACCGCTGGGTTTTGCTGGCCATGGTCCACTCCCAACACCGACGGTACACTCGTAGAAGATGTTGTGATCGGAAATTTCCGGCGGCCGTGGAATGCACGACCGGATGCTGGCAAGCTCGCCCGCGGGATTCCGAACGCAAACTTGTGGGCTTACGATTCGGGGGGGATCGATCAAGTCGGCTGCGTGTACACGGCGCAGGGCTTTGAGTTCGACTTCGTCGGTGTGATCGTTGGGAACGATCTACGCTACGACCCCGACACTGGCGATTGGATCGCCGATCGCACCCAGTCGCACGACCGAAAGGTCAAAGCAGGCAAGCATCGATTCGCGGAATTCATTAAGAACACCTACCGGGTATTGCTGTCACGTGGGCTGCGCGGATGCTACGTCCACTTCATGGACAAGGAAACCGAACGATTCGTGCGGAGTCGAGTGGAATGGAAGAGTGGACCTGCTCTCAACGTCGCCGCCGAGTCAAAGAATAGCTCAGACCCGGGGACTTGATTCGATGGCATCCGATGACTCACTTTCACCACATGGGTGGCATTCTAATTTCCCGGAATTCGAGAAAGCCTCCCCACGTGTCATCAGAGCGCGGCTGAGCGAATTCATCATCGATGCCAACCCCCAGCAGGTGGGCGCTTGGGACGATTCCATCCCAAAGCTTCAGACCGAAGTCCGCGAGGTGATGACCGATGAGCCCGATGCGGACCTCTATACCGCCATCCTGGAGTACCAGTTGCCGTTGGAGTCTCGCCGGGCAGATGTCATCCTGCTCGTTCGGGGCGCGGTCGTAGTTCTTGAGTTGAAAGGCAAGACGAGCGCTAGTCAAGCGGATATTGATCAAGCGGCGGCGTACTCACGAGATCTCAGCAATTATCACCGCGCGTGCTCGGGACGCGCTGTTCACGCTGTTGTCGTACCCACGGCAGCACGCGGCGAACTCGGCGTTCGTTCAGGCGTGCACATTGTCGGACCTGATGCTCTTGACAGGCTCGTCCGCAGACTCCAGCCACCGTGGCCGCGCGACATTGTGGAGGCTCAGGCATTTCTGGGCTATGACGCATATCGGCCGCTTCCGACGCTCGTGCGAGCGGCGCGAGAACTGTTTGCCTCCGGCGCACTTCGTCGCATCGAGCGAGCAAGCGCGAACACTGCGCCGGCCATTGACGAGGTGACTCGGATCATCCGCGAGGCTGCGGCGACACGCAGCAGACGCCTTGTCTTGGTAACTGGCGTACCGGGTTCCGGGAAAACGCTCGTGGGACTGCGAATTGTCCATGCGCATTTCCTCGATGATCTCGCGATCGCGCGCGCGGGTGAACGACCCTCGGCACCGGCGGTATTCCTTTCCGGAAACGGGCCACTGGTCGAGGTATTGCAATACGAGCTTCGCGGCGCCGGTGGCGGTGGGAAAACATTCGTGCGAGGCGTGAAGGACTACGTGAAGCAGTACTCTCGTGGAACGAGCAGGATTCCACCAGAACACGTCCTTGTTTTTGACGAAGCCCAACGAGCTTGGGATCGAGAGCGCGTAGAGGAAAAGCATGAGCAGGGAGGCGCGGCCGGCAGGTCCGAGCCAGAGCATTTCATTGAGTTCGCCTCACGTATTCCGGATTGGTGTGTTGTTGTCGGGCTCATTGGAAGCGGTCAGGAAATCAATGTGGGTGAGGAAGGCGGATTGATTCAGTGGAGACAGGCTATCGAAGGTGCGCCAAACCCGTGCGAATGGCAGGTTCACGGCCCCGGCGACGCATTGAACGACTTTGGTGGCTCAGCCATTCGCAGTGAGACGAACTCCGGACTCCGGCTTAATGTTGGAGTTCGCTATCACCTCGCCAAAGACGTCGACGCGCTAGTCGAGTGTGTCCTTGCGGGCGATTCCGCTGGTGCAAACGCGTTGGCGCTGAGGCTTGACGGCACTTACAGCCCAAGAATTACCCGGAACTTGAGTATCGCGCGAAAGTACCTCCGAGATCGATATGCGAACGATTCCGAAGCGCGATTCGGACTTGTTGCGTCGGCTCGCGACAAGGATCTCGTCGGATTCGGTATCCCTAATGATTTCGCGTCGACAAGAATCCGTTACGGTCCTTGGTACTCGGATGGCGATGACGGTCCGTATTCTTGCCGTCACTTTCGTGAGCTCGTTACGGAGTTCGGAGCGCAGGGATTGGAGCTCGACGCCACATTACTTGCTTGGGGAACAGACCTCATTCGCGTCGACGGAGAGTGGTCGACGAAGAGAGCACGAGGTTACAAACGGGGCGTGCACGTCCGCAACCCGCATCAGCTTCGTCTGAACGCCTACCGAGTCCTTCTCACTCGCGGGCGTGACGGTACGGTCATTTTTGTCCCACCTCTTCTCGAGTTGGACGACACCGCGGATTTCCTCTCCGCGTGCGGATTCGTCTCGCTCGAAAATCGGTAAGGACACAAGTGAGCTGCAAAGAAGCTTGCACTCATCCCAGGTACCGTTCCCGATTGTGCCAGTGTAGGTATTGCGAGTTCGGCCTCTCCGCCAGCGCCATCGGCAGCCACAGCTCCCGCCCTTGCAGCGCGTAGTAGTCGCGCCCGTTCTCGAAGTCTTCCTTGAGCCGACGGCTGACCTCGAACTTGTACTCGGGCGTCACCGTTACGTACCCGCGATCGAAGAGCGCGTGGAGGTCGCGACGCAAGAGCAGCCCGTTGTCGACGCGATGCTCGCCGCCTTGCCCGTATGGACGAATGTGTGCCGCCTCGAGCGCGGGTAACGTGCGCTCCTTCGTCACGGCGCAGCGTCGCTCGAACGCATCGGTGACGATGACGCGGAAGGAGCCCTGGCCGAGGCGCGGCGTCATGATCGTGGGCTTGCCGAACCTCGCCGCCGGTTCGGCGATCGACGCAGCCGGCGCGGCGGCCGTTCCTGTCATCCGCGCGGTGCGCCGCGCGAGCCGCTGCTGCACGTCATCCCACAGGCGGCGGCCGACGACGTCCGACGTGTCGTATCCCTTCCCTTGGACGATGTTGGGGTGCCAGTCGGCCGGCTGCGGGATCCAGTCCTCGCGGTCGAAGAAGAACGGCTCTTCGAGGATGATGCAGCCGATTTTGTAGTCGTCGTGCGGCTGCGGCTTCTGCTTGCGGTACTTCTCGATGCGCCGCCGCATCTCCTCGAGCGTCGTGGCTCCGTTCTTCTCGCCGAAGGCGTCCCATGCCAGGCTGACGGGGTAGAGGCTCGCGTGTGCGAAGAAGCCGCCGCCCACGATGACGTTGCGCGGCGCGTGGAGCTTGAAGAGGAAGAGCCCGCCGGGTTGGAGGGCGCGGAACACCGTGTTGCCGCCCGGCTGCCAGAAGTTCGCCTCGTCGAGCCCGGGCGTGCTCGACAGCAACTCGTGCCAGTCTCCGTCGGTGACGGCGACGAAGAGATCCATTGGGATCGGCTACCCCCCGCCTTGAGTACGGCGGAGTTTAGCAGGGGTTGTGGGTAGGAAACCTGTGGAATTGTAGGCGTGGCGCGCGTTAGGGGCCTGCTTAGGTCGCCTTCTGAAGTCTCCAAGTTGAGGTGTATATAGCGACCATGCTGAGCGGCCTCTACCCACCTCGGGCATAGCTGATGCGGTTGCTCCTCTGGAACCTCAACCATCGAGTCTCCAAGAAGGTCATCCCGCCTCTGACGGTTTCGGCGATCACAGCCGCGAGACCGGATGTCCTCGTGTTGACCGAGTATGTCGAAGGCCCGTCGCACGAGTGGTTCGTCCGCGAGCTCGACGATGCGGGGCTGTCGCACGTTCTGATTTCGGCGGAGTTCGAGGGCAACAACCGCGTGCTCATCGCCGCACGGCGACCCCTGTTTCCGGGGCCGCTCCAAGCGCCTCCGCTGGACTCGTCTTCGCCCCCGAACTCGCTCCACGTCGTGGTGCCGGAGCTGGAGCTGAATGTCCTCGGCATTCGGATGCCGGCGTTCGAAGGCCGGGGCGCGGGGCGCCTCCGGAACGCGTGGTGGGACTGGATGGCCGAGGCAGCGGCGACGATCCGCGAGGGCCAAGCCGTACTGGCGGGCGACCTCAACACGGACCCTGAGCGGCGCGGGCCTTCCGGTGGCATTCGCTTGCAGCGCCTGGTAGCAAGCGGATGGCGACGCGCACTTCCTCTCGACGGGCACAGCTGGTGGGACCTCCGCGGTCGCGGCTATCGGTTGGACCACGTCTTCGTTACCCCGACTCTCGAGCTGATCGGTGCCGAATACGTCACCCGATTCGGGGATCACCAGCTCGTCGGGAGGAAGAACGGGTTCTCGTCAGACCATGCTGCGCTCCTTGTCGACGTTCAGAGTTGATCGCGGTCGTTGGGCGATCCCTGGATTCGGTTGCCGATAGTTAACCCACTCGAGTGCGTCAGGACAACCCTCCACCGCATGGAGGCGGTAGCTTCTCCTCGAGGTCCCAAGCCTCAGGGGTCCGGGAATGCAAACCAAGCGACACGCAGAGAGGCGCAGATACAATTTGTCCATGAGTCGCGAATTCGATGAGCTGCTTCGGGAGGCGCTGAGTCTTCCAGCGGACGAGCGGTCTGCTCTTGCCGGCGCGCTCATCGACAGCCTTGATACGACAACCGATCCGGATGCCGAGGTCGCGTGGATCATGGAGATCGCGCGTCGCAACCGGGAGATCGATGAGGGCACAGTCCTACCGATTCCGTGGGCCGAGGCCAGGCGGCGCCTCGTCGGTCAGTAATGCAGCGCCGAGCGGTTCGGATTGCTCCAGCGGCGCTGGAGGATGCCGGGGCTGCGTTTGCGTGGTGGGCGGCGACGCGCGGAATTCGGTAGCTGTCCCCTTATTCCGGTAAACTCCGTCCGCTTTGACCCTCTCTCCTGGTAAGGACCTCTCCCACTACCGCCTCGTCGAGCGAATCGGCGAGGGCGGGATGGGCGTCGTCTGGCGAGCGACTGACACGACGCTCGGGCGCGACGTCGCGATCAAGGTGCTGCCGGCGGAGTTCGCGAGCGATCCCGAGCGCATGGCGCGGTTCGAGCGCGAGGCGCGCCTGCTCGCGTCGCTCAACCATCCGGGGATCGCGGCGGTGTACGGCGTGGGCTCGGCGGAGGGCGTGCGCTTCCTCGCGATGGAGCTGGTTGAGGGAGAGGACCTCGCCGAGCGCCTGTCGCAGGGGCCGATGCCGGTGGTCGAGGCGCTCGAGACGGCGCGGCAGATCGCCGAGGCGCTCGAGGTCGCGCACGAGAAGGGGATCATCCACCGCGACCTCAAGCCGGCGAACGTGAAGCTCACGCCGGACGGCCAGGTCAAGGTGCTCGACTTCGGCTTGGCGAAGGCGACGGTGGCGGAGGGGCGCGGGTCGGGCCCGACTTCGACGCCGACGATCCTCCCGACGATGACGAGCGCCGGCACGGCGATGGGGATGATCCTCGGCACCGCGGCGTACATGAGCCCGGAGCAGGCGCGCGGGAAGGCGGTGGATCGGCGCGCCGACATCTGGGCGCTGGGTTGCGTGCTTTACGAATGCCTGACGGGCAAGCGCGCGTTCGACGGCGAGACCGCCTCGGACACGATCGCGAAGGTGCTCGAGCGCGAGCCGTCGTTTGCGGCGCTACCGGCGGCGACGCCGGCGCGCGTGCGCGAGCTGCTCCAGCGCTGCCTCACCAAGGATCCGAAGCTGCGCCTGCGCGACATGGGCGACGCTCGGATCGTGCTCGACGAGGCGCTGGCGTCACGCACGCCGTCGGGAAGCTTGCCGGTCGCGGTCGATGCGCCGGTCGCCGCGACGGCCGGCGGGCGACGCGCGTCGCCCGTCATCCTCGCGGTGGTCGGCGTCGCGGGGCTGGTGATCGGTGCGGTGGCATGGGCGCTGGTGGCGGCGCGTCCGGCGGTTGCTCCCGCGCGCGGGACCGAGTGCGTCACGGTCACGATGCCGCCGGAGCTGTCGGTGCCCGGCCTTGGCGCGTTCTCCATCACGCCCGACGGCAAGACGATCGTCGTACGCGCGCAGCCGAAGAACGCCGACGGGTCGAGCGCGGGTCCGCCGCGCATTTACGCGCGCCGCCTCGATCAATATGAGTTCAAGGAGCTTCCGGGCACCGAAGGCGCGCAGGGGTTCCTGACCCCGCGGAGCGGCTCTTTCTTGTTTTTCGCGCCGGTCTCGGCGGGAGCCCCGCAGTTCCGGGGGTTCCGAGCGCCGGTGGATGGAAGCGCACCGCCCACCTCGTTCGTCGACAACGACACGTCGTGGACCTGGACGGTGGAGAGCCGCGACGGCGATCTCCTCGCCGTGAAGCAGTTCACCGATTTCGTGCGATGCCCACCCGGCGGACCGCCTTCCTCGCCGATCAAGATCGATTCGGGGCGGCAAGGGGTCGTCCGGTACGAGCTGTGGAACACGCTTCCCGGAAATGGGGGCGTCCTGACGAACATCGTGGTGTATGACGCCAAGGGTTGGCATTACAGCTTCGGCGTCCTCGACCCGAAGACCGGCAAGCTCACGACGCTCGAAGAGGACGGCGGCAACCCCGTCTATTCCACCGCCGGATATCTGGTCTTCTCGCGCGGCAGCACGCTCATGGCGATGCCGTTCGACGCGCAGTCCGCGAAGCCGCGTGGACCGGCGGTCGCCGTCTGGAGCGGCGTGAGCACGTCGTTCACGTTCCAGCCGGGGTATTTCGAGATTTCGGACGATGGGACTTTGGTTTACCGCCCGGGGCAAACCGGCGGCATCCGGCAGATGGCCTATGTCGACGCTTCCGGCCGGGTCGACCGGTGGCACGGCGAGCCGCGCGGGATCGACATCGGTCCCGAGCCATCGCCGGACGGCCGTCGCTTCGCCTGCTCGATCGTGAACGGCCGGGGCATCGACGAGATCTTCGTCTCGGATCTCGATCGCCCGGGGTTCCGGCGGGTCAGCGACGATCCGAACGCCGATTGCTCGTCGGCGCAATGGTCTCCCGACGGCCGGCGTCTCGCGTACGCGCGCGGTGGCAAGGACGGAAAGGACGGCGTCTACGTCGTGAGTGCTGACGGCGGCGACGCGCGCCGCGTGTATGCGACCGTGAACCAGGCGGAAAGAGCAGTGGCGTACTCGTGGCTCCCCGACGGCTCGGCGCTCTTCATCGCGAGAAACTCGCCGGGCAAGGGGGAGCTGATCCTGGTGCCGGTCGCCGGCGACGAAAAGGACGCGGCGCGCGTCAAGGTGCTTGCGACGAACGAGCTCTTCATCGATCAGCCCCGCGTCTCACCTGAGGGCCGGCGTCTGGCGTACATGAGCGCCGAGTCGGGGATGCGCCAGGTCTACGTCGCCGAGCTGCGGCCGGATCGGACGCTGGGACACGCCTTGCCGCTACAGACGTCGGGCGGCCGCGAGCCCCGCTGGTCGAGGGACGGCAAGTGGCTGTTCGTCCGCGACGAGCGCGACCGCGTGATGAAGGTCGCCGTCGGGCCGGCACCGGACATCACCGTCTCATCCCCCGAGATCGCGGTCGACCTGGTGGCCGCGGGCGTGACGCTATGGTCGGTCCTCCCCGACGGCCGCTTCTTCGTCGGCCTCAAGAGCGATGACGAGGGCGACCTGACGAAGCTGAGCGTGGTCCTCAATTGGACCGACGAGATGAAGCGGAAGCTGGGCGCGGCGCACTGATCCCAGAGGGGACAGCTTCCGAAACTCTTTTGCGCGGCGAGTGATTCCGGAAAAGCACGACGAGGTGGCTGGCGCTTTTCTGTGTGGCCAGCCTCGCGTTCCACCGATGGTACGAAACGTACCGTGGGTGGTACGCGGGACCGCGTTTCTGAAAAAAGGACCTGCTCCGCCGGCGCCGTTGTCTTCGACTGTCGACTGTTAACTTTCTTAGAACCAGTAATGCATCACGACGCGCGCCCACGTGAAGTCGTAGGCGGGGACGCGCGCGCCGAGGTAGACGCTCTCGGTAGCGCCGCCGTCGACCGCGCCCATCCAGGGCTGCATGATGTCGCGCTGGAAATTCGCCTCGTCCCAGTTCTCGTAGGTGACGAGGAACGAGAGGTCGAGGTGCTTGCGCAGCTTCCATGTCGCGTCGGCGGTGAACGTCTCGAGCTTCGATGACGTGTTTGGGAACGGGGTGCCGTTGCCGTTCGCGTTGCCGCCGGGGGCGAAGAACGCGGGCTGCTTGCCGACGGCGTCGTTCACCGCCGCGTGCGCGCTGAGGCGCCACTTCGCGCCGACGTTCGCGAGCACGCCGAGGCTGTAGTTCCTCGTCTTGTCGTCGGGCGTGGTCGACCAATCGTCGGCCGGGGCGGCGGCAGCGTACCGCGCGTCGAGATTCCACTTGTAGCGGTCCTCGCCGTAGTCGCCGGTCACCGTGACGCCCTTCCCGCAATCGACGGCGAAGTCGAGGGTCCAGCTGTCGCTCTGGGCCGACGTCACGCCGAAGGTCGAGTCGGGGTACGCATCTTCGAGGGAGAAGAGCTGCAACCCGAGCTGAA
Source organism: Candidatus Polarisedimenticolaceae bacterium (assembly GCA_036275915.1). NCBI lineage: Bacteria > Pseudomonadati > Acidobacteriota > Candidatus Polarisedimenticolia > Candidatus Polarisedimenticolales > Candidatus Polarisedimenticolaceae > Candidatus Polarisedimenticolaceae bacterium. The sequence continues at coordinate 29,722 of DASUCV010000020.1, forward strand.
GCCGGTCGATCGGCGTGATGCTCGCCATGATCTGGAACTTGTCGCGGTCGCGGTTGGCCTGGTCGAAGGTGCGCGTGCCGACCGGATCGTTGGTCGAGAGGTTGTAGCTGTCGTACCGGCGCTCGCCGTGCGAGTAGCTCAGGCGGATGTCGCCGATCGCGCCCGGCGTCCACGCCGCGAAGATGTCGAAGATGTCCTCGTTGGTGTGGTCGGCGTCGCGGAAGGTGTAGTCCCAGCTCTCGCGCCGCCCGCCGACCCCGACCGACAGTCGCGGGTTCGGCTTGAACGTCGCGTCGGCACCGTAGGTCCTCTGCTCGTAGCCGAACGGCTCGGAGACTGCGTCCGTGTCCAGGCCGACGTCGGCGCTGACCCAGTTGGGGAGGACGTACGTCGGCGTGTTGTTGTCGTACTTGTAGTCGTGCGCGAACGCCTCGAACGAGAACCATCGGAGCGGGTGTCCGGTGACGCGCGCGTCCCAGCGCGTGAGGTCGATCTTTCCGTCGTACGCCGAGGCCGCGGTCGTGCCGTCCTTGAGGACGACGAACGGCGCGGGCGGGACGATCGCGCTGTTGAGCGTGAACGGCAGGAAGTCCGAGTCGTTCTTGTTCTCGCCGACCGCGAACTCGAGGCTCGCGCGCCCCCAGTCGGCGAAGCGCCAGCCGGCGTGGAGGTTCACCCACGCCTGCCGCGAGTCGGGCGGCGCCGACAGCAGGAACCGCGACGACGCCAGGTTGTTCGGCGCCGCCGGGTTCGGGACCGTCGGCGTGCCGTCGGTCGCGCGCAGCGGGTTGTCGACGATGTACGCGTCGTAAACCGTCGTGCCGAGCGACGCGCTCGACAGGTCGTTCGTGAACTGGGACCACTCGACCGAGCCCCCGACGTCGAATCGCTTCTTCGCGTAGTCGACGCCGAGGCTCGCGACGCGGCTCGTGAAGTCGGTCGGCGCGGCGAATTCGGTGACGTCGGTGCCGACGCTGAAGTTCGTCGCAAGGGTCTGGTCGTGCGTGCCGTTGCGCTGCTCCTGGCTGAAGGCGGCGGTCGTGGTGAGGCCGGCGACCGGCGTGTTCCACGTGACGTCGGCGAAAGCGCGATCGCGGCGGTACCGGATGTCGATCGGCTGCGCTGCGGCGAGGCTGTTCTGGAGATTCGTCCCGATGCCCGCCACCGGGTTCGCCGTCTCGTTGGCCTGACGGATCGTGACGGGGAAGAGCATCGTCCCGCCGCCGCCGTTCGCGAAGAGCGTGGCGGCGGTGTTCGAGTACCAGACCGGGATCTGGTCGTAGCCGACGTGGATCCGGAGACTCTTCGCGTTGCTCGCCGAGAAGAGCACGCGCTGATCTTGCTGGAGAAGGTCCGTCGCGAAGAGGTCGAAGCGCCAGTCATGCGTGGTCGCGAAGAAGTTGAACTGGTCGAGGAAGAAGCCGTTCGGGATCTCGCGGTACTGCTGCGCCTTCGACGAATCGTCGAGGCCGTCGGCCGTGCCGAGACCGATCGCCACGTCGCCGGAGGTTGTCCCCTCGGCCGGCGGCGGAGGCGCCGGCGGAGGTGTGTCGGCGCTCCACGAGCGACCGATCGCCGCCAGGACGACCGCGATGCCGGCGAGCCACGAGGTGCGTCGCATCCGCTACCTCATGAGCGCGGAGCCGTTGGGGCTCTGCGACCCGTGGATCTGCGTGTGGCAGTTGACGCACGACTTGTTGAAGACGAAGCGCGACTTCCCGTCGCGCGGCTGGCCGGGATGGCTCGTGCCCAGGTGGCAGCTCTGGCAGAGGCGCGGCGGCGTCGCGACCAGGAGGTTGTCGTGGAGCGAGCCGTGCGGGTCGTGGCAGTTGAGGCAGTCCTCGCGCACCGGCGGGTGCTCGAAGAGGACCGGGCCGCGCTTCTCCATGTGGCAGCGGTAACAATTGTCGTTGACCGACGCGTCGACGAGCAGCGCCTTCGTCGTCGTTCCGTGCGGGTTGTGGCAGTCGCTGCACTGCATCTTGCTTTCTCGCAGCGGCATGTGGCTCGACATCATCGTCTGGATGCGCTGCATCTTGTGGCAGGCGAAGCAGACGTCGGCTTGCACCGGGAACTTCAGGAGCGACGCGTTCTTGCCGTCCTTGTTATGGATCGCGTGGCACGAGAGGCACGAGAGATCGTTCTGCTGGTGGATCGAGCCCGGCCAGTCGCGGACGTGTTGTTGATCGTGGCAGCCGAGGCACGTTTTCGCCGCGGCGGCCGGGGCGAGCTTCGCAGGGTTGACGATCTTCGTCGCGTCGCCGCCGGCTTCGACGTGCGCGCTCCCCGGACCGTGACATCCCTCGCAATCGGCGACGCCGGGATGATCGGCGTAGTGGCGGAGCGACGCGCCCTCGGCCTCGTGGCAGCTCACGCAGACGTCGGCGCCGACCGCGTGGGGCGCTGAGGTCTCGGCGGCGCGTACGGCGGCCGCGGTGAAGAGCAGGCTCGCGAACAAGAAGGCGCTTCGACGCACGGGGACGTCCTCGGCGCCGGATCATAAGTGGTTCCGTCGGTTGGGATTGAGAAATTCTTTGTCAATTAAGAAGGATGTGTTCGGTGCGGTTGTATGTCCGGCCGTAGATTGGCCAGGTTGAACAATCAGAATCTTCCTACCGGCCTGCCGGTCCCGCGCGTCACCAAGGTGCGGGTAGCCGTCCCCCTCCACTCCCCTTATGATGGCCGGCATGGTCACGCACTTCAGCACCTGACGGACGACAAGGCCTGAGGGACTCAGGCCCCATCGCCCAGCGGCCGGCCGCAGACGCTGATCGCCCGATCCGGGTGAGCGCCTGAAGCTGGGCGCTCGGCATCGGAGCTGGCGACATGTTCAAGCTCGATTCGGCAATCCAGGACAAGCTCGAGACGATCGCGACGGGTGTGGCCGCCGCGCAGGCGGAGGCGGTCGACCGCGAAGGCGCGTTTCCGAAGGCCACGATGGACGCGCTGGCGTCGGCGGGCCTCTATGGACTGATCAGCGATCGCGAAGTCGGCGGGCTGGGACAAGGCCCGGGCGCCGCGGCGGCCGCGGTCTCGCGCATGGCGCGCACGTGCGGGTCGACGGGGATGGTCCTGGCGATGCACTACGCCGGAAGTGCGGTGATCGAGAAGCATGGGCCGCAGGACGTCCGGCGCGACATCGCGAAGGGGAAGCACCTCAGCACGCTCGCGTTCTCGGAGGCAGGTTCCCGCAGCCACTTCTGGGCGCCGGTCTCCACCGCGAAGCCTAACGGCAAGGGCGTGATCCTCGATGCCGAGAAGAGCTGGGTGACCTCTGCGGGTGCGGCGACCGCGTACGTCTGGTCGAGCAAGCCGGTCGCGGCGGAGGGCGCCAGCACGATCTGGCTCGTCCCGTCGGGGAGCGCGGGCCTCGAGACGCCGGCACGGTTCGACGGGCTCGGCCTGCGCGGCAACGACTCGCGCCCCGTGAGCGCGTCGCACGTCGCGATCCCGGAGTCGCATAGGCTCGGCGACGACGGCGCGGGGTTCGGGATCATGATGGGCGTCGTCCTCCCCTACTTCAATCTCATGAACGCCGCGTTCTCGGTCGGCCTCATGGAGGCGGCGACCGAGCGGACGGCGGCGCACGCGGCGGGCGCGAGGTACGCCCACATGGACGCGTCGCTCGCGGACCTGCCGACGATCCGCGCGTTCATCGCGAGGATGCGCGTGAAGACCGACATGGCGAAGGCGCTCGTCGCCGATGCGATCGACGCCGCGGAGAGCGGGCGCGACGACGCGATGCTGCGCGTCCTCGAGTGCAAGGCCGCCGCGGGCGAGACCGCGCTCGAGGTGGCGCAGCTCGGCATGCGCGTCTGCGGCGGTGCCGCGTACCGCAAGGACGTGGGCGTCGAGCGCGTCTTCCGCGACGCGCAGGCGGCGAGCGTGATGGCGCCGACGACCGACCAGCTCTACGACTTCATCGGGAAGGCCTGCTGCGGCCTTCCGCTGTTCTGATCGTGCGCACGCTCACGCTCGGCGCGGTGGCGTACGACCCGAAGGTCGTCACGATCTGGGAAGGCTTCAAGGACTACTTCATCGCCAACGGCCTGAAGTTCGACTTCGTCCTCTACTCGAACTACGAGCGGATGGTCGACGGACAGTTCGACGGCGAGATCCAGGTCGCGTGGAATTCGCCGCTCGCGTGGATCGAGGCCGAGCGCTTGGCTACGGCCGTGGGCCGTGAGGCTTCCGCGATCGCGATGCGCGACACCGATCGCGATCTCACGTCCGTGATCGTCGTGAAGACCGGCTCCCCGGTGCGCACGCTTGCGGACCTCCGAGGGAAGACGGTCGCGGTCGGCGCTTCGGATTCGCCGCAGGCCACGCTGATTCCGCTTCTCCTGATCGCCGAGTCGGGCCTCACGCCCGGCGTCGACTTCACGCTGATACGGCACGATCTTCTGGTCGGGAAGCACGGCGATCACATCGGAGGCGAGCGCGAGGCGGCGCGCGCCCTCATCGCGGAGCGCGCCGATGCGGCGTGCATGATCGATGCGAACCACCTCGGGTTCTCGCGCGACGGCACGCTGCCCGCGGGCTCGACGCGCGTCCTCGCTCAGACGCCGCCGTACGACCATTGCAACTTCACGGTGCTGGGCGACGCACCGAAGGCGGAGATCGCGAAGTTCACGGACCTCCTGCTCCGCATGTCGTACGACGACCCGGCAGTGCGAGGCCTTCTCGACCTCGAGGGCCTCAAGAAGTGGATGCCGGGGCGAACCGAGGGCTACACGCAGCTGGGCCGCGCGGTCGATGCGTTCGACACGCTCGGGGCGTGGCTCGCGGGCGTGGGACAGCGATGACGATGCTCGATCTCGGCGACCTCGGGCTCGACCGCGGCGGCCACCTGCTGATCAAGCGCGCCCTGCGCGACGTTCCCGCCGGTGGCACGCTCGACCTCTCGGGAACGGGCGAGGAGCTGCGCGTTCACCTGCGTGCCTGGTGTCGCGCGCACGGGCACGATCTGACGATTCTCCCGCCGCGGCCCGGGGGACCGGTCGCGCGGATCACGCGCGGGTCGGCCGACCGCTTCAGCGGCGCGACACCCGCGGGCGCCCCCGATCGCCGCGAAACCGGTGCGGTCGTCGACCACCCGCCGGCGCGCTGGGGACTCGCGGCACGCGGTGCCGTGGTCGAGGCGGGAAGCCCCGTATTCGACTTTCCGATCTCGGCGAAGGAGGTCGTATGGGCCGACGAGGCGGCGGCGCTGTATGCGCAGGCCGCGGCGGCGCAATGGGACCCGGCGACCGCGGTCGATTGGGGCGCGCCGATCACGCACCCCGCCGAGATCGAGGATGCCGTCGTCCAGGTCATGACCTTCCTCATCGAGAACGAGACGGCGGCGCTCATCGTCCCGGCGAGCTTCCTCGCGCGCATCCATCCGCACTTCCGCGAGGTCCTCCAGCTCCTGGCGATCCAGGCGAGCGACGAGGCGCGGCACATCGAGTGCTTCACGCGCCGCGCGCTCCTCCTCAGGAAGGGTCTCGGCTTCTCGACGGCGGGCGGGCAGGAGTCTCTCAAGACGCTGCTCGAGGAGCCCGACTTCGCGCTCGCGTTCTTCCTGCTCTCGGTCCTGGGCGAGGGATCGTTCCTGTCGCTCCTGTGGTTCCTGCACGAGAGCGCTCCCGACCCGGTGACGCGCCGTGTGTCCCAGCTCGCCGCGGTCGACGAAGCGCGGCACGTCGCGTTCGGCCTGGCGCACCTCCGCCGGCACATGAGCCTCGACCCGGGTCTGCGCCCGCGCCTGGCGGCTTCGGTCGAGAGGCGCCACGAGGCGCTCCGGAACACCGACGGCCTGAACGAGGAAGTCTTCGACGCGCTCGTCCTCCTGGCCGCCGGATCGTGGGATCCCGCCGACATCGCGAAGGGCTACGACCGCGTAACGGCCCTCCAGCGCGACATGGATCGCGGGCGCCGCCAGCGCCTCGAGAAGCTCGGCTTCCCCACGGACGAAGCGGCGGCGCTGTCCGCGCTGCACACGCGGAACTTCATGTAATCATCTGGGCCGTGGGCTCGAGAGGGGACAGCTTCCGAAACTCCTCCTTTCGCGTTGCGTCCGAGCGCCTCGAAGGCGAGTTTCGGAAGCTGCCCCCTTTGATCCTCGCCGTGATCATGCTGGCGTCGGCCACGCTCTGCACCCTCGCGACGCGCGACAGCAGCGCGACCGACGACGAGCCCGCGCACATCGCCGCGGGCTACCTGAAGGTCGCGAAGGGCCGCTTCGACTTCTACAACGAGCAGCCGCCGCTCGTGAACACGGTCTCGGCGTTGCCGCTGATGCTCGGAAAGTACTCGCTTCCGCCGGATTGGAACGAGCCGAACGTGAACCCGTGGCATTTCGGTAAGGCGTTCCTCTACCGCTCGGGGAACGACGCCGACGGGATCCTGTGGCGCACGCGCTTGCCCATCGTCGGTCTCTTCGTGATCCTCCAGCTCGTCGTTTACGCCTTCGCCTTCGAGCTGACGCAGCGCGCGTGGGCAGCGCTCCTCGCGACGACGCTCACGGCGTTCTGCCCGAACCTCCTCGCACACGCCGGGCTTGCGACCGTCGATCTCGGCGCGGCGCTCTTCGCCTTGCTCGCGGCGTTCCTGTTCCTCCGGTTCCTGCGCGAGCCGTCGACCCCGCGCGCGATCGCTTCGGGATTCGGCTTTGCCTGCGCCGTGCTGACGAAGGTGTCGCTGATGCTGCTCGTCCCGTGGGCGATCGTCGTCGCGACGTTCTTTTTCTTCGGCGAGCGCGATCGTTGGGCGGCGCGCGCGACCTACGTGCTGCCTCGCCTCCTGCTGATCGCGGTCGTCGCGCTCGCCGCGATCGACGTGTTCTACCTCGTCGAGATGCGCGGCGGCTCGCCGATGGCGCCGTTCACCGAGTATGGGACGAGCATCTCGACGGTGTTCCGTTGGGTCTCCGACGCCTACGCAAAGCCACAGTTCCTGCTCGGCCGGTTCTCACCGACCGGCTGGTGGTACTACTACCCGGTCGCGATCGCCCTCAAGACGCCGCTGACGACGCTCGTCCTCATGCTCGCGGCGTTCGGCGCCGCGCTCGCGCGACCCTGGCGCTGGGGATTCGACGCGGCGACGATCGTCCTCTTCGTGCTCATGCTCCTGGGCGTCTCGTGCGCGTCGAGCATGAACATCGGCCTCCGCCACGTGCTGCCGCTCTACCCGTTCCTCTACGTGCTCACGGCACCGGTCGCGCTCGCTGCGGTGCGACGCTGGAAACGATTCGCGATCGTCGCGGTCGTTCTCCTGTGCGCGGGCACCGTCGTCAGCGCCGCCCTCGCCTTCCCCAACTACATCGGCTACTTCAACGCGCTCGTTCCTGCGCGAAATGCCGACCGCTACCTCATCGACTCGAATCTCGATTGGGGCCAAGACCTGCGCCGCCTCGGCCGCTTCATGGACGAAAAGAAGATCGCCAAGATTCACGTCTGGTACTTCGGCGGCGGCGACCCGACCTACACGCTCGGCGAGAAGGCGATCGCGCTCACGAGCTGCGACGCCGCGGAGCCGGGCTACTACGCGATCAGCCGCCAGTACTTTCGCGGGAACGAGAAGGAGTGCGAGTCCGCGTTCCGAGACGCGCGCTACGTCGCGACCGTGGGCAGCTCGATCCTCGTCTTCGAGAAGTAGCTCAGACCTCGGGATCGGGAGTCCACATCACGCGTTCGCCGGCGCGCGTCGGCTTCCCCGGTTCGGCGGGCTCGACCTTGCAGCTCACGAGCTGGCGCGCCCAGCCCACTTGCGATTGGAGCTGCGAGCTGCCGAAGTACCGGACCGCCCTGACGTGGGCGTCGGACTCGTCGCGCGCTTCGATCAGCGTCTCGTGATTGAACCTGCGCTGCTCTCCTCGGACGGTCTCGATGTAATCGTACGTGACGACGAATCGTCGAAGCATCGCAACCTCCCGTGGCCGAAGGGTTGCGATGAGTCTACGTGATGCGCCATGCGACCGCACTCCGCTCGTGGGAAAATGCCCGCAATGACAAAGGACGTGATCTCTCTCGGTGGACAGGTGTGGAAGCTAACCCCGGTGCGATGAGCTGGCGCCGGCCGGCGTACTGGCTGGGGCAGGACGCGGCGCCCGTCGGCGCCGAGCGGCGCTTCCATCTCGCGCGCTTCCTGATCCTGCGCCTACTCGGCCTCGTCTATTTCACCGGGTTCATGGTCCTCGTGAACCAGGGCCGGCAGCTCATCGGCTCGCACGGGCTCCTCCCCGTCGCGGAGTTCATTCCGCGCGCGACACAGCAGCTCGGCTCCGTCGCGGACGGGTTTCTGCGCCTGCCGAGCGTGTTCTGGTTCGCCCACTCCGATGCGTGGCTCACGGGTCTTGCGTGGGCCGGCGCCATCCTCTCGTTCCTCGTCATGATCGGCCTCACGAACGCCGGCGCGATGCTCGTGCTGTGGGCGCTCTACATGTCGTTCGTCCATGTCGGGCAGGACTGGTACAGCTACGGCTGGGAGATCCAGCTCCTCGAGACCGGCTTCCTCGCCGTCTTCCTCTGTCCGTGGAATTCCTGGCGGCCGTTTCCCCGGAACCGCCCCGCGCCGATCGTGATCTGGCTGTTCCGCTGGCTCATCCTCCGCATCATGGTCGGTGCCGGCATGATCAAGATGCGCGGTGACTCGTGCTGGCGCGATCTCACGTGCCTCGACTACCACTACGAGACGCAGCCGAACCCGAACCCGCTGTCGCGCTTCTTCCACTTCGAGCCCAAGTGGCTGTCGCGCGTCGGGTGCGCGTTCAATCATCTCATCGAGCTCGTGTTCCCGTGGCTCATGTTCCTCGGCCGGTGGCCGACCCGCGTGGCGGGGATCGGCTTCGTCGTCTTCCAGTGCACGCTCATCGTGAGCGGCAACCTCTCGTTCCTGAACTGGCTCACGATCGTGCCCGCGCTCGCGTGCTTCGACGACGCGTTCCTGGCACGCGTCCTTCCCCGCGCGTTCGGCCGGTGGGCCGAGGAGGCCGAATTGGGGCGTCCCACCGCCGTGCCGTGGCGTGAGCGCCTGCGATTCGTCACACTGATCGTGCTGACGGTCGCGATCGGTTGGCTGTCGATTCCCGTGGTGACGAACCTGCTGTCGGTGTCGGGACGCCAGATCATGAACACGTCGTTCGACCCCCTCGATCTCGTCAACACCTACGGCGCCTTCGGCTCGGTCGGGCGCGAGCGGCGCGAGATCGTCTTCGAGGGCACATCGGACGCGAACCCCGACGATCCGAGCGTGACGTGGCGCGAGTACCAGTTCAAGTGCGCGCCGTGCGAGGTGACGCGCCGGCCGTGCTTCATCAGCCCTTACCACTACCGGCTCGACTGGCAGATCTGGTTCGCCGCGATGGCACGGCCCGAGCAGTACCCCTGGACGCTGCGCTTCACGTGGAATCTCCTGCACAACGATCCGGTGACGCTGTCGCTCCTCGCCGGGAATCCGTTCCCCGCGGCACCGCCGCGGTTCATCCGTGCGCGGCTCTACGTCTACCGGTTCGCGCCGATCGGGTCGGACGCGTGGTGGAAGCGCGACCTCATGGGCGATTGGCTGCCTCCGCTCTCGACGGAGGATCCACGCCTCATCCAGTTCTTGAAGACGTATGGATGGCTGCCGGGATCGTCGGGATCATGAGCGAGAGCGGACCGATCCTCTTCTACGACGGCGTGTGCGCGCTGTGCAACGGTGCGGTGACGTTCGTCTTGAAGCGCGATCGATCGCGCGCCGTCCGTTTCGCCGCGCTCCAGGGCGACACGGCGAAGGCGTATCGCGCGTCGCACCCCGGCCTCGACGGCGTCGATTCGATGATCTGGGCCGGCGACGGTGGCGCGCCGCTGATCCGCTCCGATGCGGCGATCGCGATCGGCCGCCACGTCGGCGGCGTGTGGGGTGTGATGGCGTCGATCGCTCGCGTCGTGCCTCGATTCCTCCGCGACACGGTTTACGACTTCATCGCGCGGATCCGGTATCGCACGTTCGGCAAGTACGACGCGTGTCCGATCCCTCCGCCCGAGCATCGCGGACGGTTTCTGCCTTGAGGAATTGGGAAGCAAAAGGGGACTCTCCCCATTAAGATGGCCGGATGGGCGTCGCTTCCGGCCAGATGCTGCTGCACTACCGTCTCGTCGAGACGATCGGCGAAGGCGGGATGGGTGTCGTGTGGAAGGCGATCGACACCAATCTCGACCGTGAGGTCGCGGTCAAGATCCTTCCCGCGGCGCTGGCCGGCGACCCGGAGCGCCTGGCGCGCTTCGATCGCGAAGCGAAGGTCCTCGCGTCGCTCAACCACCCCAACGTTGCGACGGTCCACGGCTTCCACGACGTCGACGGCGTCCGCTTCCTCGTCATGGAGCTGGTCTCCGGCGAGACGCTCGAAGAGAAGCTGAAGCGCGGCCCGATCCCGGTTGACGAGGCGATCCCGATCGGGCGGAAGATCATCGACGGCGTCGAGTACGCGCACGAGCGCGGGATCGTCCACCGCGACCTCAAGCCGGCGAACGTCATCCTGACGGCCGACGGCGGCGTGAAGGTGCTCGACTTCGGCCTGGCGAAGGCGATCGCCGGCGACGCCGGCGCGTCGCCGACCTCGACACCGACGGTGATCCCGACGTTGACGAGCATGGGAACGGTCGCGGGGATGATCCTCGGCACCGCGGCGTACATGAGCCCCGAGCAGGCGCGCGGCGTGAGCCTCGACCGGCGCTCCGACATCTGGGCGTTCGGCGCCGTCTTCTACGAGATGCTCACCGGCCGGCGCGCGTTCGAGGGAGAGACGATCTCCGACACGCTCGCGTCGGTCCTCCGCGCGCCACTCGAGTGGGACGCGCTGCCGGCGTCGACGCCACCCGCGGTCGTACGCCTCCTGAAGCGTTGCCTCGAGCGCGACCCCAAGAGGCGCCTGCGCGACATCGGAGAGGCGCGCATCGCGCTGGACACGATGTCGGCGGAACCCGAGACCGCAACCGCCGTGGTGACGACGAAGCGCTCACCTCTTCCCTGGGTTCTTTTCGCTGCCGCGTCGATCGCCGCCATCGTTCTCGGCGGCGCGTCGATGCTTCGCAAGCCGCCCGAGGCTCGCGTCGTGCGGTTCACGGTTCCGGCGGACCCGAAGGTAACGAGAATGGACTGGCCGCGCCTCTCCCCCGACGGAAGAATCCTCGCCTTCCAGGGACTCGACGCCGGCGGAAAGGTCTCGATCTGGGTCCGCCCGATCGATTCGCTGACGGCGTACCCGCTGGCGGGGACCGAGGGCGCCACGGGCCGGCCGTTCTGGTCCCCCGATTCGAAGTACCTCGCGTACTTCGACGGCAACCAGCTCAAGAAGATCCAGGTCGCCGGTGGGCCGCCGCAGACGATCGGGGAGGCCGAATTCGGCTCCGATGGGTCGTGGGGCGCGACAGGAACGATCATCTTCGACGGGCGGAACGCCCAGGACTCGATTCGCCAGATCCCGGCCGCCGGCGGTAAGGCCAGCCCCGTGTTCTCTCCCGCGGGACTGAAGAAGCTCCCGAACAACGCGTGGCCGTTCTTCCTGCCCGATGGGAAGCACTTCCTTTTCACGAGCAGCGAGACGAACGACGTGAGCAGTTTGACGGTGTTTGCCAGCAGCGTCGGCGGGGACGACGCGAAGAAACTGGTGCCGACCGGATCGCGCGTGGAGTACGCGGACGGCCACCTCGTCTACGTCCTCCGCGGCACGCTCGTCGCGCAGAAGTTCGACCCCGATCGGCTCGAGGTCTCGGGAGATCCGGTGCCTCTCGCGGATCGCGTCAACGAGAACAACACGCGCGCGCTCTTCTCGGTCTCGACCACGGGCGCGATCGCTTTTCAGAGCGGTGCGGCGGCCGACAACAGCGAGCTGGTCTGGATCGATCGCAGCGGCAAGGAATTGGGCAAGGTGGGTCCGCCCGCGCCGTACGTCGACGTGATGGTCGCGCCCGACGGCGCGAGGGTCGCGTACTCGCTGCGCGACGAGCGTGACGGCAGCCTCGATGTCTGGGTGCGCGACCTCGCCCGGGACACGGCGTCGCGATTGACGTTCGACCCCGCCGATGACGCACGGCCGGTCTGGACTCCCGACGGGCAGCGCATCGCGTTCATGTCGACGCGCGGCGACGGCAAGCGGCGGTGCTACGTGAAGGCCGCGAACGGGATCGGCACCGAGACGCTCCTCTACGAGGGCGACCGGCCGGTCACCCCGGAATCGTTCTCCCCCGATGGCAAGCTGCTCGCGTACGACGTCTTGTTCACCGGCGCACCGACGACGATCGGCGTGGTCTCGCCGGAGGCGAAGGGGACGCCGGTCGAGATTGCCGGGACGACGAACTTCTTGAACCCGAAGTTCTCGCCGGACGGCAGGTTCATCGCCTACACCTCCGCCGAGACTCGAACTAACGAGGTCTACGTCCAGACGTGGCCGCTCGGCGGCGGGAAGTGGCAAGTCTCGAACGGCGGAGGCACCGGTCCGCGCTGGCGCTCAGACGGCAAGGAGCTGTTCTATCGGACACCGGATTTTGACTTCGTCGCTGTGCCGGTCACGCTGGGTGCGCAGTTCTCGGCGGGGATTCCGAAGACGCTCTTCAGGCGGCGGATCGTGACCGGTCCGATCGGCATCATGAGTTGGTCGGTGGCGGCGGACGGGCAGAAGTTCCTCTTGAACGCGACGACCGGTGGTGCGTCGATCCCCGAGTTCTCGGTCATCCTCAACTGGCCCGAGACGCTGCGCGCGGATTAGGCCGTCGCGATCCGACTCCACGCGTCGCGCGCTTCGCGGGGCAGTTTCGACAGGCGTTCCTCGACCTTCGAGCGCCAGCCATCGGGATCAGCCTGGAGCAGGAGCCTCACGTCGAGGAGGTCCTGTGGTCCACCGGCGACGAGCTTCAAGAGAATGAGGTCGGCGGCTTCGACGAGCGGAAGCTTGGCCCCATCGGACTCGATCCACTGCCTTCGGGCGACGATCTCAGCTGCGAGGGAACCGCGGCCGACGATGAGATCGACCGGCTCGGTCGCATTCCATCGGACGACGCCCGCGAGAGGATCTAGGGCATCGCCGCGACGAATCTCGGGCGGATCGAACGCCGCCCAGAACGATGGGTCGAGCACGCGCGCGTCCGCGGTGTAGAGATCCACGTCGACGGTCGATCGCGCGATGCCGTGTGCGGCGAGGGCGGCGCCGCCGATCAACGCTGCGGGAACGCCTTGGGCTTCGAGGTGGACCAGGACGCCTGCGACTCGCGTCACGCTCAATCGCCGTCCATGACCCGCGACGGACGCCGCCCGGCATTCTTCTGGCGCGAGAGGATCTTGCGCGCGGTGGCCTCGGAGACGCCCGGATGGTTGGCGAGGAAGAGCGCCATCGCCGCCCTGCCCAGTTTCAGCGCGAGCTGAACACGCTCTCCGGGCGTTCCTTGGAAGTGCTTGGCAGCCTCCGATTCCAGATCGCGCTTGGGGAGAGGAGCCATGCGCGAATCGTAGCACTCGGCCATCGCGCCTTGATACGATCGCTGCCATGCAGCCGGGAACGATTCTCCAGCAGTACCGCCTCGTCGAGAAGATCGGCGAGGGCGGCATGGGCGAGGTATGGAAGGCGACCGACACGACGCTCGCGCGCGACGTCGCCGTCAAATTCCTTCCGGCCTCGCTCGCCGCCGACCCCGAGCGGCTCGCGCGGTTCGAGCGCGAGGCGAAGGTGCTGGCCTCGCTCAACCATCCGGGGATCGCCGGGATCTACGGACTCCACGAGGCGAACGGCCTCCGCTTCCTCGCGATGGAGCTGGTGCCGGGCGAGGATCTCGCGCAGCGGCTCGAGCGTGGAGCGATTCCGGCCACTGAAGCGGCGGACATCGCACGGCAGATCGCTGAGGCGCTCGAGGTCGCGCACGATCAGGGGATCGTCCACCGCGACCTCAAGCCTGCGAACGTCAAGCTCACCCCGGACGGCAAGGTCAAGGTGCTCGACTTCGGGCTCGCGAAGGCGCTCGACCCGAACGCGTCGGGCGGCAAGTCGGGAGTGGACTCGCGCTTCTCACCGACGATCACGTCGCTCGGCACGGTGGCCGGCGTGATCCTGGGCACCGCTTCCTACATGAGCCCCGAGCAGGCGAAGGGGAAGCCGGTCGACCGCCGCACCGACATCTGGGCGTTCGGCTGCATCGTCTACGAGATGCTCGCCGGCAAGCGCCCGTTCGACGGCGAGGGAATCTCGGAAGTGCTCGCCGCGGTGATCATGGCGCCGATCGCCTTCGACGCGCTGCCGGCATCGACTCCTTCTCCGTTGAAGGCGCTCGTGCAGCGTTGCCTCGAGCGAGATCCGCGGCGACGCCTTCGAGACATCGGCGAGGCGCGTCTCATCCTCGAAGATTTCCAGGCCGGCAAGCTCGTGGACGCTCCGGCGGCCGCCGTCGCGACGGCGGCTCCCGCTCGGTCTCGCGGCAAGCTTGCGCTGATCCTCGCGGTGGGGGTGGCCCTCGCGATCGTCGGGCTCGGCGTCGGTCGCATGCTCGCGCCGCGGCCGGCCGATCTTCCCGTGCGCCGTTTCGAGATCGCCGCGAAGGGTCCCTTCCGCTCGGTCGACCAGAGCCGGCTGATCGGGATCTCCCCCGACGGCAAGACGCTCGCGTACGTGCAGGCGGAGAAGCTCGAGCTGCGACCGATCGCGCGTCTCGAGCCGACGACCGTCACGACCGCGGCGACGCCCCTCATCGTCTTCTGGTCTCCGGACAGCTCCACGCTCGGCTACGTCGCCGGCCAGAAGATCTACAAGGTGGCGGCGGCCGGGGGCGAGAGCACGCTCATCGCCGACATTCGCGTTCCGCTCACCGGCGGCGCCTCCGCGTCGTGGTCGCCCAACGGCAAGATCTACCTGACGACCGGCGACAGCGGCCTCCAGGAAGTCGCCGCGACCGGCGGTGACTTTCGCGAGGTCCTGCCGCTCCAGAAGGAGAAGGAAGCCGACCTCCACGACGCGAGCTGCAACCCGGACGGGAGCGTGCTCTTCGTCTCCCACCTGGCCGGCGCGCGGCCGTGCGTCCTGAGCATCTTCGCCGACGGCAAGCGCAAGGAGCTCTTGAAGATCGACGAAGACCAGGACATCTGGTTCCCGGTCTACTCGCCCGCGGGCTACATCCTCTATCACCGTCATCCCGCCAACGCGGGCGTCTGGGCGCTGCCGTTCTCGTTGTCGCGGCGCGAGGTCACCGGTGAGCCGTTCATGGTGGTGCCGGACGCCGATGTGCCGAGCGTCTCGAACGACGGAACGCTCGTCACGGTACAGGGCGTCAGCTCACGCCTGTCGCGTCTCGCCTGGGTCGATCGCACCGGCAAAGTCGGAAACATGGTCGGTCCCGTGCAGGAGCAGTGGCCGTTTCCCGAGCTCTCGCGTGACGGCCGCGTCGTCGCGATCGCGGCGAAGGAGAACGAAGTCAACGACGTCTGGATCGAGGACGTCGAGCGCGGGACGCGCACCCGGATGAACGCGAAGCTATCCACCTACAGCTGTCAGGCCTGGGCCCCCAACGGCAAGCAGATCCTCTACTCCGACGGGAACGCGCCTCCGATGTCGCTGAAATCGAGGGCGGTCGACGGCTCGGGGGAAGCAAAGGAGCTTCACAGCGGCTGGTATCCGACGTACTCGCCGGACGGACGCTACCTTCTGTTCACGGATTACGACCGCGGCGCCACGAACTGGGACCTCTTCGTCAGCGATCTGACGGCCGGAACGCCCGCCGTTCCGCTCGTGCGGACGAAGGCGAACGAAGTCGCCGCGCGGGTGTCGCCGGACGGGCACTACGTCGCCTACCTCTCCGACGAGAGCGGTCCCGACGAGATCTATCTGCGCCGGTTCCCGACGGGCGAAGGTCGGTGGCAGGTTTCGACGAACGGCGGCGAGTGGCCGCGGTTCAGCGCGAAGGGCGATAAGCTCTGGTACGTCAACGCCGACGCGATGATGGAGGTCGACATCACGCTCGGCGCCGAGCCGAAGCTCGGCGCACCTCGGCTGCTGTTCAAGCGCACCTCGCTCGGCCGCGGCCTTCCCTTCGGTTGGGCTCCGGGTTTCGACGTCGCCCCCGACGGCAGCAAGTTCCTCATCGTCGTCCCCGAGGACAAGCCCGAGGAGCACGGCGGCATCGTCGTCGAGGAGAACTGGACCAAGGCCGTCAAGTAATCACTCGCCTTCCCAGTAGTCCACGCCGTCCTTCTTGAACGCCACGATGCCGAATTCGGCGTCGGCACGCTTGCCGCCGGGTGGGCGGCCGGCGACCGCCACGTACTTGCCGGAGTCGGGGTACTCGACGACCTCGGGATCGAGTAGGGTGCTGACGGCGAGATAGCGCAGCTCGGCCGATCCTGTGTTGACGAACTGATGCGCGCTCTCTTCACCGGGCGGGCAGCACACGACGTCCATCGGCTTCAGCGGATGAGCACCGCCGGGCCAGCGAAACTCTCCAGTCCCCGAGAGGATCAGGAACATCTCTTCGTTGGTGTGGTGGAAGTGGTAAGGGAACGCTTTCTTTCCGGGCGGGATCGAGGTGACGTTGTATCCGAGCTTCTGCGCGCCGAGAGGTCCGGCGACGGGGAAGACGCGACAGGTGAACCGGCCGTCGTGCTCGTACGACTCGCCCTCGGGAAGCTCGTTCAAGTTCATGACCCGCGCCTTGTCCATGACGATCCCCTTTAGAATTCGCGCATGGTACCGGGCGAGCTCCTCCTGCACTACCGCCTCTCCGTGCCGATCGGTGAGGGCGGCATGGGACAGGTCTGGCGCGCTTGTCTACGTCAGCGACTGGCGCGCCGCGCTCAACGGACCTTGAACGCCGATTGCCCCGCCGCGAGCGTCGAGCCGCTCTTGGCCTGCGCGACGACCGTCCACACGTAGGACTTGCCCTTCGGCATCTTCGCGCGCTCTTCCGGGGTCAGCTCGAACGACGTCGTCGTCGACGCGCGCTCGAACAGCGTCGTCGTCGCTCCCTTCTCGTAGACCCTCACGATGTATTGCATCCGCCCGTTCACGGCGTCCCAGGTGAAACGCACGGGTGCTTCTGCGAGCGTGCCGCCCAGCGGCTCGCTCGTCTCGATCGCGGGGGCGCCCGCGGGGATGTAGAACGCTCTCGACGCGGTGCTCGTCGTGCCCGAGAACGTCCACATCAGCCAACCGCACACCGCCACGAGTCCGATGCCGAGAGACCAGCGGATGACGCGGGCCCACGGATTGACGTGCTCCATGCGTTCGATCTCTTCGGCAAGGTGGTCGATTGCGTAGGACATATGAGCCTCCCGGGAGACGCTCCCAACGTCATTGTTGCGATCGCCAACGCGCGCGTCGCGCCCCGCAGCGGACCAAGAAGGTCCACTCGGTCCGGAGCGATTCCGCGGGAGCGCCTAGAGTGGCTGGTGCCCGAGAGACCGAGCCCGGCGATGGGGGTGGCGCCGGGCTCTTTTTTTGAAGGCACAGAGGGGACAGCTTCCGAAACTCGGCACTTCGAGTTTCGGAAGCTGTCCCCTCTTCCCCTATGATCCGCAGATGCCGATCACCGTGGGGTCCCGTCTCGGAGTCTATGAAGTCATCGCGGCGCTCGGCGCCGGCGCCATGGGCGAGGTCTGGCGCGCGCGCGACACACGCCTCTCGCGCGAGGTCGCGCTGAAGGTCCTGCCCGCGTCACTCTCGATGGACGCGGAGAGGCGCCAGCGCTTCGAGCGCGAGGCGCAGGTCCTGGCGTCGCTCAACCATCCGAACATCGCGGCGATCTACGGTGTCGAGGAGGCCGAAGGGTCGACGGCGCTCGTCCTCGAGCTGGTCGAGGGGCCGACGCTGGCCGAGCGGATCGCAGAGGGCCCAATCCCGAACGAGGAGGCGGTCGCCATCGCGAAACAGATCGCGGAGGCGCTCGAATACGCGCACGAGCGGGGCGTCGTCCACCGCGATCTGAAGCCGGCAAACGTCAAGCTTTCGCCCGACGGCCGGGTCAAGGTGCTCGACTTCGGGCTCGCGAAGGCGATCGCGGCCGACGCGACCGGACGCTCCGACTCCGCGATCTCGCCGACGATCACCTCGCTCGGCACCGTCGCCGGCGTCATCCTCGGCACCGCGGCCTACATGGCGCCCGAGCAGGCGCGCGGCTCGAACATCGACCGCCGCGCCGACATCTGGTCGTTCGGGGCCGTCCTATGGGAAATCCTCACCGGCAAGCGCCTCTTCGACGACGCGACGGTGTCGGACACGCTCGCCGCCGTGCTCCGCGCGCCGATCGAGTGGGATCAACTGCCCAAGTCCACTCCTCCTGCGATCGTGCGTCTCTTGAAGCGCTGTCTCGAGCGCGACACGAAGAAGCGCCTGCGCGACATCGGCGAAGCCCGGATCGCCCTCGAGTCGCCGATCGACGAGCCGGTGGCGGTCGCGAGCTCCGTGGTGATGCCACCGAAGCGCTCCCCTCTCGCGACGGTCGCGTGGGCGGCGGCGGTCATCGTCGTCGCGCTCACCGGCCTCGCCGCAGTCGGCTTTCTGAGGAAGCCGTCTGCGGAGTCGCGGGTCCTGCGATTCCAGATCCCGCTTGAAAACAAGATGGCAGCGATCACGTGGTCCCGCGTGTCGCCCGACGGTACGATGCTCGCGTTCCTGGCACGCGGCGAGTCCGGCCGCGCTTCGATCTGGATCCGGCGCCTCGACGCATTCGAGAGTCAAGAGCTCTCGGGAACTGAAGGCGCCGGGCGCTTCTGGTGGTCGCCCGACAGCCGGTTCCTGGCCTTCTTCCTCGGGAACCAGCTCAAGAAGGTGCCGGCGGCCAGCGGTCCCGTGCAGCTCATCGGTGAGGCCGACGGAGGCTCCGACGGAACGTGGGGCGCCGGCGGCGCGATTCTCTTCGACGGACGCGCGATCGATCCGTTGCGACGCATCGACGCCGCCGGAGGCGGCGTCACGCAGGAGAACAAGCCCGACACGGCGAACGGCGAAGCCGGTCAGACCTGGCCGTGCTTCCTTCCCGACGGGAAGCACTTCCTCTTCGTCGCCCAGTCGAACGTCCCTGGGGAGAAGACGACCATCAAGGTCGCCGAGCTCGGGAAGCCCGGCTCGAAATCGCTCGCGCGCACGAGCTCCCGCGTCGAGTACGCGAGCGGCTATCTGGTCTACGTCCTGGACGGCAATCTCGTCGCGCACCGGTTCGACGTCGACAAGCTCGCCTTGTCGGGGGAGCCGATTCCCCTCGCCGAGCACATCGCCACCGACGCCAACGGCGCTGCGACCTTCTCCGTGTCCACGAACGGTGACCTCACCTATCTCCCGGGCGCCGTCGGCGTCGACAGCGAGCTCATGTGGGTGGATCGTGCCGGCAAGGAGCTGGACAAGCTGGGTCCTCCGGCCGGGTATCGCGAGCCGGCGCTGTCGCCCGACGGCACGCGGGTCGCCTACGGCCTCGCCGACCCGCGCGGCAACGGCGAGGACATCTGGGTGATGGACCTGAAGCGCGCTGTCGCTTCCCGGTTCACCTTCGACCCCGGTGTCGAGATCTGGCCGGTCTGGTCACGCGACGGGCGCCAGCTCACGTATACCTCGGACAAGACCGGATCGTTCAACATCTACGTGAAAGACGCGAGCGGAACCGGGACGGAGCGAGACCTGACGCCCGACAAGAATTTCCAGTCGGGACCGCTCGACTACTCGCCGGACGGCAAGTGGCTGGCGGTCGATTTCCTTCCGCCGTCGCGGCGCTGGCAGATCAAGATGATTCCCACGCAGGGCGAGCTCAAAGCGACCGACTACCTCACCGACAACGTGGTCCAGGTCATGGGCCGGTTCTCCCCCAACGGCCGGTTCGTCGCGTACGCCTCGAACGAGAGCGGCACCCGCGAGGTATATGTGCAGTCATTCCCGATCGGGAGCGGCAAGTGGCAGGTGTCGAGCGGCGGCGGCGAGATGCCGCTCTGGCGCTCCGACGGCAAGGAGCTCTTCTACAAGACACTCGTCGACGAGTTCGTCGCCGTGCCGGTGACGACCGAGCCGCGCTTCGAGCTGGGCGCCCCCAAGAACCTGTTCAAGCGCGCCGTCGACCGAAGCGCCGCCGCGTCCGTCGGGACCCGATTTGCCGTTACCCCGGACGGGCAGAAATTCCTGATCAACTCCGCGCGAGAGGGCCGCGGGCTGCCGGTCTCGGTCATCGTCGGCTGGCCTCAGACACTTGCCAGGTGAGCGGCGCCTAGGTTTCAGCCCTCCACGGACGCGAGAGGGTGGAGGCCGCTTCGAGGAGCGCCGGATCGTCCGGCGTCAACGCCCGAACGCGTCGAACTCGCAGGCGATCGATGCGCCAAAGGCCGAACGATCCCCAACGGGAATCGTAGTAGCTCCACCATCGGACACCGGACGATCGCTTCTCTTCGAAGACCGCGAGAGCCCAACGTTGGGTGACCGTCCGGTCCCTCGTCACGACCGCGGAGGGGCGCAGCTGGCGCCGCACCAGCTCGTGAGCGTCGTCGAGGTCGACGATGTGATCCCCTTTCGACTCGATTTCCGCGAGGGCGCGCACGCTTCCCGGCGTGCGGCCCCGCAGGAGAAGCGGCGTCCAGATCGCGTGGTTACCGAACGCTTCGGCGACGGCACCCGCGGCCGAATCCGAGCAATACAACGTGCGGTAGCGGCCCGGGTTGTCGACGCGGCCGGCACCCTGGACCGTCGACATATGGAGCGCGTGTCCCGGATCTCCGTCAGCCGCGCTCGAATCCCAGGGAAAGACGCGAAAGAAACTACGCGTAGGCACCCTGCTCCTCGGCGTCGATCGCCTGCACCACCGCCGCGGCGCCGGAGAGCCGCAAGATGTCGATGGGACGCGCACGCAAGTGGGCGTTGTGCGACGTCAGCCAGATTTCCGCCTGCTCGCGGGGAAAGAGGTGCAGCAGCCGTGCCATGACGTACTCGAGGTCGATCACGTCGCGCTGCCGCTCGGCGCTGATGCGCTCTTCACCGCGGCGCCACCGCGACGGCTGGGATGGGTTCACGCCGAGCAGCTCCGCGAGGCGATTGTTTCCGAAGGTCGCGATGAGGCGGCCGAGACGCTCCTCCAGCAAGAGACCTGCGGCCGCGGGCTCGGCGATCTTCAGCGCCCCCGCGTGAGGCTTGGCCTTGTACGCCACTTTTCGAGGCGGGCTCATACCCAATAATTTACGTTGGGCAGATGCAGCGGTCAAGTCGACGATTGTCCGTCTCGATACGTCCGCTCCTTGTCCACTCATTCCCTGTTTCGTTGCCATGACGCCGGGTACATTCATTGCCGGAAACGACCGGAGGCACCCATGAGCCAGCGGATCTTCGTCGCCGTCGCTCCCGACGTTCATCTCTTGGACCTGGCCGGACCCGTGCAGGTCTTCTACGAGGCCAACGGATTCGGCGCAGACTACGAGATCGTTCACTGCGCAGCGACGACCAAGGTCACGTCGGCGCAGGGGTTGGTTCTCTCCGAGCTGGCTCCCCTCCCGAAGCTCGAGGCCGGTGACACCGTCCTCGTTCCGGGCCTCGACTCGAGGGTGCTCCACAAGGCGCGTGCGATCCCGGGCAAGTGGCTTCGCGACGGCGCTGCGGCCGGCGCCCGGATCGCATCGATCTGCAGCGGCGCGTTCTCGCTGGCGGCCGCGGGCCTCTTGGACGGCCGCGAGTGCACGACGCACTGGAAGATCACGGAGCGCCTTCAGCGCGAGTTCCCCGAGGCACACGTCGCCGAGAACCGCCTCTTCGTGAAGGACGGCAATGTCGTGACGAGCGCCGGCGTCGCTTCCGGCATCGACATGGCGCTCTCGCTCGTCATGGACGACCACGGTCCGGCGGTCGTCGCCAAGGTCGCCCGCGAGATGGTCGTCTACCTGCGCCGCTCCGGCGAGCGCGAGCAGGTCAGCCCCTACCTCGACTACCGGACGCACCTCCACGATGGCGTGCACCGCGTGCAGGATTTCGTCGTCACGTACCCGCACAAAAACCCGAGCCTGAGCGAGCTGGCGCGCGTCGCGGCGATGAGCCCGCGCAACCTCACGCGTCACTTTCGCGAGGCGACCGGGATCACGATCAAGACGTACAGCGGCCGCGTGAAGGTCCAGCTCGCGCAGGACCTGCTGCGGAATCCGCGCCTCACGCTCGAGAGCGTGTCGGAGAGCTGCGGGTTCAAGGACCCGCGGCAGTTCCGGCGGCTCTGGAAGCAGACGATGGGCGGCAATCCGTCCCAGTGGAGACACGACACCTCGCGCCTCGACGCGCGCTGAGAGGAGACTCGATGACCGCAGTTCAGGCCTCCGCCCTCGCGATCGCCCTCACCGCCGTCGCTCCTGCCGCCGCGAAGGAGCCGCCGAAGTACACGCGGAACGTCGCGGTCGTGCTCTACGACGGCGTCGAGATCCTCGACTTCGCGGGCCCGCTCGAGGTCTTCGGCGCGGCGGCGCGCTTCGGCAGCGCGCGCCAGCAGCCGGCGTTCAACACCTACACCGTCGCAGCGACGAAGGACATGCTCAA
Source organism: Candidatus Polarisedimenticolaceae bacterium (assembly GCA_036275915.1). Classification (NCBI taxonomy): domain Bacteria; kingdom Pseudomonadati; phylum Acidobacteriota; class Candidatus Polarisedimenticolia; order Candidatus Polarisedimenticolales; family Candidatus Polarisedimenticolaceae; species Candidatus Polarisedimenticolaceae bacterium. The sequence goes on from DASUCV010000020.1 coordinate 52,196, forward strand.
GAGCTATCGCGTGAAGATCCAGCCCGAGTACTCGATCGACGACGCGCCGAAACCGGACATCATCGTGATCCCCGGCGGGAACACGGGGAACCTCCTCGACGACCCGAAGTTCATGGCGTGGCTCAAGGCTTCGCAGCCGAAGGCCGAGATCACGCTGACTGTCTGCACCGGCGCCTTCACCGTGGCCAAGCTCGGCCTCTTGGACGGGAAGCAGGTGACGACGTTCTACGGCGCGATCGACGATCTGCGCCGGGATACGCCGAAGGCCGAGGTCATCGATGGCCGCCGGTTCGTCGACAACGGCACCATCGTCACGACCGCCGGCGTTTCCGCCGGGATCGACGGCGCGCTCCACACCGTCGCGCGCCTTCTCGGACGCAACATCGCCGACCAGACGGCGCGCTACATGGAGTACCACTGGACTCCCGAGCCCTACCTCGCCAAGGACTACGTCACCCTGAACCCGAGCCTCGACGAGGCCGGCCGCAAGCTGCAACAGGCGCAGATCTTCGAGAACGAGAAGCAGTACGCCGAGGCCGAGAACGCCTACCGCTCGCTCACGACCGCGGACCCGCAGGACGGCTTCGCGTGGTATCGCCTCGGCTCGACCCTTCAGGCGGCGGGAAAGCTCGACGATGCGATCGCCGCTTCACAACACGCCTCCGAGTTCTCCGACGTGCGCGCGAACGCGCTCTACAACCTCGCCTGCGCCTACGCGCTGAAAGGGAACACCGACGAGGCCATCGGCCAGCTCGAGAAGGCGGTCGCCGCAGGATTCAAGGCGATGGGAGCGCTCGATCAGGATCCGGACCTCGCGAACATCCGCTCGGATGCCAGGTTCAAGAAGATCGTGGATGCCCTGTGACAGGTGTGCCAGAAAATAGTACACTCTTGGTGTGAAGCTCGATCCTGAAGCGATCCGCGGGCGGTGCGAGGCTTTGGGGCTGCCGCTGGCGCAGGTGCTCCGTCGATCCGGCATCAGCCGGACGGCCTACTACTCGCTGGCCCGGAAGGAGTCGGTGCTGCCGAAGTCGGTCGTGAAGCTCGCGAAGGCGCTCGACGCCACCCCGGCGGAGATTCTCGACGGGCGGCCCTTCGAGGAGCGGCGAGCCGAGCGGCGATTGCGACGTGCGAAGGAGATCGTGCGACGGCACCCCAAGCTCGACTTTCACGACATCTGGCAATCGCTCGTGCTTCTCGAGCTTCCTCCCGGCGAGAGATTGAGAAGGGCGCTCAGGCGTGGACGAGCACGGACCGTTTAGCGGCGAGGAGGGAGAGTTTCTTCGCGCGCTCCTCGATGAGGGGGTGGAGTTCCTGGTCGTCGGTCTCGCGGCGGCCGCCCTTCAGGGCGCGCAGGCGGTGACGCAAGACGTCGACCTTTGGTTCCGAGACCTCGCCGACCCCGGCATCCAGAGAGCGCTTCGAAGGGTGGGAGGGATCTACGTCCCGCCGACGGGATCGACTCCACCGCTCCTCTCCGGCCGCGCCGTCGCTCCGTTCGACATCGTCTTGACGATGCACGGCCTCCGTCCGTTCGAGGACGAGGCGGCAGGCGCGAGGCGCATGCTCGTCGACGGCATTCCGCTGAGATTGCTTCCGCTGGATCGCATCATCGCCAGCAAGAAAGCGGCGCGGCGCCCGAAGGACTTTGCCATTCTGCCCGCGCTCGAGGCGGCGGCACATGCGGAAAGTATTAAGAAACCGCCACGGGCTGCAACACGCCGAAGTGCGCGCCCGAAGGGTCGGCGATGAAGGCGAAGGTGCCGGCGCCGGGGACGATCTACGGCACCAGCGTGAGCCGGCGGCCTCTCATTTCACCTTTTCCCAGCGATCGGTGTAGCGCTTCGTCGTCAGACGGATCCCGTCGCGGGTGACCTGGAGCCGCAGGTGCTCGCCCGGGATCTCGAAGGAGAAGCCGGTGGCGTCGGAGATCGCGGCGGTGCACTGCGGGGCGGTCGCAGCCGTGTCGTATTCCACGCCGGGCGCGCCGAGGTTGCTCTGCATGCCGTACAGCTCGGTCTCGCAGTACTTGCCGCCCGAGAGCGTGTACGTCGCGATCACCGCGACGGAAACCTGGGAGCCGTCCGCGTTCGGCCATTTCAGGATGACCGTCCGCGTCGTCTTCGTGAACGTCATCGAGCCGAGGACCTCGGGAGGATGGAGCTTGGCGCCGCCCTCGGTCATGGCACGCTCGGCGAGACGGTACGTGCCGACGATCTTCCTTTCGTCGCCGGCGGCGACCGGGCCGATTCCGAGGCAGACGACGACCGCGGCCACGCCGAGCGTTCTCATCGGGACTCCTTCAACGTCGGAAGAGCTTGTCGAGGAACGCGCCGCCCGGCACACCGACCCAGAGGGCGGCCTCCTTGAGGCTGCCGAGGCGCTTGGTCGGATCCTTCTCGAGGCCCGCGACGAGGAGCCGGTGCATCTCGGGTGAGATCCCGGGACCGATCTCGTACGGCGGCGGCACGACCAAGGCCTGCTTGTCCTTGAGGAGCTGGGCCATCGAGCGGACCTCGAAGAGCCTCCTACCCGCGAGCAGCTCGTACGCGACGCAGGCGAAGGCGTACACGTCCATGACGACCCCGCTGTCGTCCCCGATGATCTGCTCGGGCGCCATGTAGAGCGGTGTCCCGAGGACCGACGCCTCCGTGGTCGTGGTGTCGTCCTCGCTGATCGTCTGCTGCTCCTTGGCGAGTCCGAAGTCGGTGAGCTTGACCTGTCCCTGCGGTGTGAGGATGACGTTGCCCGGCTTGAGGTCGCGGTGCACGACGCCGCGATCGTGGACGAACGCCAGCGCGGTCGCGAGCTGGCCGAGGATCCGCCGCGCTTCGAGCTCGGGGAAGGCGCCGAAGCGAGTCAGGAGGTCGCCGAGGTTCGCGCCCTCGCAGAACTCCATGACGATGAACTCGGTGCGAAACGCGGGGAAGTGACCGATGAGGCGCGCGATGTTCGGGTGCTCGAGAGGCTCGACGATCCGCGCCTCGCGCTCGAAGCGCGAGATCGCGCCGGGCTGGAAGACGAGGCGGTGGCTCATCATCTTGAGCGCGACGCGCCGGCCGCTCGCGAGCTCGAGCGCCTCGTAAACGACCGCCATGCCTCCGCGAGCGACACAGCTCAGGATGCGGAACCCGTTCAGCTCCTTGCCGCCGAGCCCGTCGTGGAGCGCGCGGCCGAGACGCTCGGCGACGAGGTTCGTGAGGACGATCGTCAGCTCGGGGTTGCGGCCGGCGAGCGCCTCGAAGTCGGACGCGGTGATGACGAGGGTCCGGAGCGGGACTTCCGCCACGACGACGTCCGCGGTCGCCGGCTCCTCGGTGATGAGCGACATCTCGCCGATGACCGAGCCCGGGATCACGCTCCCGATCTTTCGCGCGAAGCCGTGGTCGTGGAGGATCACGTCCGCGGTTCCCTCCGCGACGACGTGCAGCGCCTCCGCATCCTGCCCCTGCCGGATGACGACCTCTCCGGGCGCGTAGATGCGCTCTCGCGCCGCCAGGAAGAACTGGTCGACGAGCCTGCGTCGGAGCGGCCGAAACGGCTCGCTATCCTGGAGAACGCTGCGTGATGCCGGGTCGGCCGGCCGCTCGATCATCGTGCGATGATGCGCCAAGCCCCCGCGCGGTCACAAGGGGGAACCGGAAGGCACCATGATCGAGAGCTTGCTCCGGACGAAGCCTCTCACCCGCCTGCTCGCCGAGGCCGCGGACGAACGATCCGCGCTCAAGCGGACCCTCCGCGCGTGGGATCTCATCGCGATCGGCATCGGCTGCATCATCGGCGTCGGAATCTTCGTCCTCCCCGGAGTCGAAGCCGCCAAGCACGCGGGGCCGGGGATCATCCTCGCCTTCGCCGTCGCCGCCGCCGCATGTGCCTGCTCCGCCCTGTCGTATGCCGAGCTGGCCGCGATGATCCCCGTCGCGGGATCGGCGTACACGTACGGCTATGCGACCCTGGGGGAAATCTTCGCCTGGATCATCGGGTGGGACCTGATCCTCGAGTACATGGTCGCCGCGATCCTCGTCTCGATCGGATGGTCGGCGTACTTCGTCAACATGCTCGCGCAGGTCGGCGTGCATCTGCCGACGGCGATCGTCGCGGGGCCGTTCGCCGACCCGCCGGGGATCGTGAACGTCCCCGCGGTGGCGATCGTGCTCGCGCTCACGCTCCTCCTCGTGCGTGGCATCCGCGAGAGCGCGGGGTTCAACCTCGCGATCGTCGTCCTGAAGCTCGCGGTGATCGTCCTCTTCCTCGTGCTCGCGTCGCCGCACGTCGAGCCTTCGAACTGGAAACCGTTCCTCCCGTTCGGCTTCGGCGGCGTGATGACCTCCGCCGCGATCGTCTTCCTCGCGTACGTCGGCTTCGACGCCGTGTCGACGACCGCCGAGGAAGCGGTCAACCCGCAGCGCGACATGCCGATCGGGATCGTCGGATCGCTCATCATCGCGACGGTGGCGTACATGGCGGTCTCGGCGGTGATGACCGGGGTCGTTCCCAGCTCGGAGCTGGGCGTCGCCGATCCGGTCGCGCTCGTCCTCAACCGCCTGCACATGCCGTGGGCCTCGGCGATCATCAGCGTCGGCGCGATTGCCGGGATCACGAGCGTGCTGCTCGTCCTCCTGCTCGGCCAGCCGCGCATCCTCTTCGCGATGTCGCGCGACGGCCTGCTTCCCCCGGCGCTCGCCGTCGTCCACCCACGCTTTCGCACGCCGCACCGTACGACCATCCTCACCGGCACGATCGTGTGCGTCGCGGCGGGGCTCATGCGTCTCGACGTCGCTGCGGAGCTGGCCTCGATCGGGACGCTGCTCGCGTTCATCATCGTCTCGGCGGGCGTCATCGTTCTACGCGTGACGCGGAAGGACCTGCACCGTCCGTTCAAGGTGCCGCTCTTCCCGTTCGTCCCCGCGCTCGGCATCGTGCTGTGCGGCTACCTCATGGTGAGCCTCCCGTGGCAGACGTGGGTGCGGCTCGTCGTGTGGCTCGCCGTCGGCCTCGTGATCTACGCGCTCTACGGCCGGAGGTCGAGCCTCCTTGCCAGGAAAGGAACGACGTCATGAGGCGATCCGCGGTGCTCTTGTCCCTTCTCGCCGCGACCGTGTCCGCGGCGGCGCCACCCCAACCTGCCACCTTCTCGATCGTCGCCGCCGATCCCGAGGCCGGCGAGGTCGGCGTCGCGGTCGCGAGCCGCTTCTTCGCCGTCGGCACGGTGGTGCCGTTCGCCGAGGCGGGCGTCGGCGCCGTCGCGACACAAGCGTTCGCGAACACGACGTTCGGGCCGCGCGGCCTCGAGCTCCTGGCGCGCGGCCTGAAGGCCGACGAGGTCGTCCGCGTCCTCACACGCGACGACGACGGCCGCGAGCAGCGCCAGCTCGGCGTCGTCACCGCTGCGGGCGATGCGGCCACCTACACCGGAACGAAGTGCAACGCCTGGGCGGGAGGCCGGAGCGGCCCGAGCTACGCCGTTCAGGGGAACATCCTCACCGGGGCCGACGTTCCCGCGGCGATGGAGAAGGCGTTCCTCGATACGAAGGGGAAGACCCTCGGCGAGCGCCTCTACGCCGCGATCGTCGCCGGCGACAAGGCCGGCGGCGACAGCCGCGGCCACCAGTCGGCCGCGCTCGTCGTCGTGCGCGCGAAGGGCGGGTACGGCGGCTTCACCGATCGCGCGATCGACCTGCGGGTCGACGACGCCCAGGACCCGATCGGCGAGCTCGGGCGCCTGCTCGGCATCGGCCTCGTCAACGCGTACTGGAACCGCGGCTGGACCGCGTTCACCGAGAAGAAGTTCAAGGACGCGCTTCCGTGGCAGGAGAAAGCGGCGCAGATGGCGGAGACGCAGCCGGCCGTCCTCCCCGAGGTCCTCTACGATCTCGCCGTCATCCGTCTCGCCGCGGGCGACAAGGAAGGATCGAAGAAGGCGCTCGACCGCGCGGTGTCGCTGAACCCGAAGCTCTCGAAGCAGGCCGCGGGCGATCCCGACCTCACGGGACTGGGGAAATGACCGCCGAAGAGTTCATCGAGGCCTGCAAGGACGGCCGACTCGACGTCGTCCGAACGGCGCTCGACGCCGGGATGGACGCGAACGCCTCCGTCCCGTACGACGACGGCGAGCGCCAGGTTCCGATTCCCGCGCTCTACTTCGCCGCGGTCGGCAATCATCTCGACGTCGTCCGCCTCCTCCTCGATCGCGGCGCAAACCCGAACGACGGCGAGTCGGTCTTTCATGCCGCCGAGCTGAACCTGCGCGATTGCCTCGAGCTTCTCGTCGCCCGCGGCGCGGACATCTCGAACGCTTGCGCCGCCTACGGGAACACGCCTCTCTACTTTCTCTCCGGCTATCACCCGACGGTGCCGAACGCCCCGACGGTGGCGCTCGGCATGCGCTGGCTTCTCGAGCACGGCGCCGATCCGAACGTGACGAGCGGCAAGGACCGCGCGACCCCCCTCCAGCAGTGCGCGCAGAACGGTTGGACCGAGGTCGTCTCGATGCTCCTCGAGCACGGCGCCGACCCCGCGCAGAAGCGAGCCGACGGCCGTACCGCGTACGCGCTTGCCGTACGCGGCGGGCATCGAGAAGTTGCCGCGCTGCTACCCGCAAGCGAGCTTCACCCTGTCGACGAGCTGATCGGCGCCTGCTCGCGAGGCGACGAAACCGCGGCGCGGGCGGTCCTCGCAAAGCATACCGGCATCATCGCGTCGTTCACCCACGCCGATCGCCACACCGTGTCTCAGACTGCCAGCAGCGGCAATGCCGCGGCGATCCGCACGATGAAGGCCGTCGGCTTCGACCTCGCGTGGGAGAGCACCTGGGCCGGCACCGCGCTTCACCACGCCGCGTGGCACGGCAACGTCGCGATGACACGACTCTTGATCGAGCTGGGCGCACCGATCAACGTGCGCGATCGCCGCTTCGGAAGCTCACCGCTCGGTTGGGCGGCGCATGGGTCCAAGAACTGTCGCGCTGCCGACGAGGACTACCTCGCGATTGTCCGCGCACTTCTCGACGCGGGCGCCGACCGCGCTTCGTCGATCAATCGGTGGAACGAGCCGGCGGACAAACTCGGAAGCGAGAAGGTCGACGCGTTCTTGGAGGCGTGGTGGAGATGCTAGAGACACGCCGTGCTGGTTCGCTTGCTGGTGGGTCTAGTGATTCCTGCGAGCTCGAGCTCGCCAACTGAGAGTTACGGGAGAATCGTGCACGAACCGGAGCCTGAGGTCGAATCGCAGGCGCCCTGTCCGCCGTTCCTTGTGCAGTCAACCGTTGCTGCGTTGCCAGTCGAGTCCTCGCAATGGGAACCGGTGGAATTCCCATTGGCGTCATAAGCCTGTGTGCAGTTGCCGCTGCTGCTACCAGTGCCCGACATGTAGTTCGTGTTCCCGCACTTCGTCGCAGTCGTTGCGTCCGGGGTCGCTCCACCCGTTCCGCACGACCCGATGTTGGCGATGCTCACGCAACCCTTGATGGTGTTGCCAACAGCCTGATTGCCACTATTATCGTGACAATCCACGTCGATCCCCCCAGATCCGTGGTTCGTTACGACACAGCCGCCCCCGCTTGTGCCTGTCTTCAGGGTGTACGAACTGCTGTCAAACTGGAACGTCTCTTGTGCAGCACGCGCACTCCGCGCGAGAAACGGGGCCGCGGCGAAGATGAAACAGAGAGCCACTTTCCGCATCATGTTGCGCTTCCTTCGGTCCTTGGGGTGATCGTCGGAACTGAGACCGTCGGCCGCGCCCGCACAAGGTTCACGGAAGCAGTCTCGTGTCTTGTCGCAGAAGATATGCGAACGGCCGGATGCTCGTCATGGGGTCTTACCCTACCAATTCCTGACGAGAGTCCGTCGCAAGGGCTGTGCGGCGGTGACTCCTCGTCTTACTGGCGAGTTCGCTCCAACGCTACCTTTAGATTCGCCTCGGTCTCGCGGTCGCCGGGCACGAGCCGTAACGACTCCCGATATTCCATCGCGGCTTCCGCGGGGCGCCCCGAAAGCAGGAGCGCATTCCCGAGGTTCGTGTGGATCGTCGCCGGGTCCTGCGGGTGCGCGGCGAGCGCCTTCTTGAAGTTCGCGATCGCGTCGAGGAGACGGCCCTGCTTGGCCCAGACGATGCCGAGGTTGCTCAACGTCTCGGGGTCGCCGGGCTGGCGTTCGAGGACGTGGAGGTAGTGCAGCACCGATTCGTCGAGCTTTCCTTCGTGCGCGAGCAGGCCGGCGACTCGATTCTCCGCGGCGCGGTTGCCGGGGTCGAGCGCGATCGCCTTCTCGTACTGCTCGCGAGCCGCCGCGATCTCGCCACGAGCTTCGTAAGCCGCGCCGAGATCGACGCACATCGTCGCGCTCGGTCCGGCGACTTCGATGGCGTGCGTGAAGAGCGAGACGGAGTCGTGCCAGATCTTCGCCTGCGCGAAGGTGGCGACGGCGAGCGCGAGAACGATTGGAATTCCTGCCACGAGCACGCGCCTCCCCATCCAGGCGACGGCGATGAAGAGGCCGATCGACGGGAGGTACATGTAGCGATCGGCCATCCCCTGCTTGCCGACTTGCACGAAGCCGAGCACCGGGACGAGCGTCACCAGGAACCAGAGCCAACCGACGAGGAGATGAGGACGGCGCCCGCGTTGCCACGAGACGAGCGCCGTGATCGCGAGAACGACCGCCAGGCCGATGAGGGCGCGCCATGGAAACACGGACGCTCCCGGGTGCGGGTAGAAGACGGCGAGGCTCCTTGGCCAGACGGCCTTGCCGAGATAGGCCGCGATCGACCAGAACGCGTTCCCGATGCGGACGTCAAGCGGGATGCGCTCCCACGACGCGACGGCGCCTCCTGCGTGCTGGGTCTGGTAGGTGATCGCCGCCGAAGCGGCGGAGAGGACGAAGAGCGGGAGCTTCTCGACGACGCGCACCTGCCAGATCGATTCCTCGTCCCGCCGCAAGGGCCACTCGTCGAGGAGCAGGAGGATGAACGGCAACGTGACCAGCATCGGCTTCGCGAGGAGGCCGATCGCCATGAAGAGCGCGACGATCGCGATCCGGCCCGCCGACGGCGCCCGGAAATAGCGGACGTACGCGGCGATCGCGAGGAGACCGAAGAGGGTCGAGAGGACGTCCTTCCGTTCGGCGATCCATGCCACCGACTCGACGTGGAGGGGATGCACGGCGAAGAGCGCCGCGGCGAGCGCGCTCGGACCGAGCGCCCCGGTCATCGCGTCGAGCAACAGGAAGAGGATGACGACGTTCGCGACGTGGAACAGGAGGCTCACGGCGTGGTGCGCGGCGGGCCGGTCGCCGAAGAGGGTCCAGTCGAGCGTGTGGGAGATCCACGTCAAGGGATGCCAGTTCGCGGCCCGGGTCGACGTGAAGGCGAATTCGATCGCACGGAGATCGAGCCCGTGCTGGACGTTCGGGTTCGCCGTGACGTAGACGTCGTCGTCGTAGTTCGTGAAACCGGCCTCGAGGACGGGGAAGAACGCGGCGATCGTCAGCGCCGCGAGCAGCGCCGCGACGCCGGCCTTTCTCAGCGGCGGCACAGGGCGACCGCGGCCTCGCTGGCGAGGCGAGCGCAGGCGGCGAGCGTGTGGGGATCGAGATGGTCGGCGACGTCGTGCCGCGAGTGCACCGACATCGTCGCCGCGCCGAGAGCGCCGCTCGAGAAGGTGAGGCACGCGACGCCGCGATGGTGGAACGGGATCGCGTCGATGCCGACCGCCGGCGGCAGCCAAATCTGCCGGGGGTTCAGGCCGAGACGCCCGGCCGCGTCGAGCGTCGTCCGCGCGATCTCCGGCGCGAACCGGTGGAAGATCCCGTAGCTCGTCAGGAGCACGAGGCGGCCGGGGGCGCCCGCGCCGTCGAAGTTCAGAGCGTAGACGGGGCGGTCCGCGAGCGTGGGCAGGTGCCGGTCGAGCCAGCGCATCGCGCCGATCATGTGGTCTTCCTCGGCGCTCGGTGTCAGAAAAATGAGATCGACGTCGTCGGGGACGAGCCTCGGAAGCGTGCGGGCGAGCGCGGTCACGATCGCGACCGACCCCGCGTTGTCGACGCCTCCGGGCGACTCGTTGCCGCTCGTCAGCGTGGAGAGGACGAAGAGGCACGCCGTGGCGACGAGGCCGAGCGCGGGCACTGCGAAGCGGCCGCCGATCGTGCGAGCGAGCGCGAGGTCGGCGACGAGGAGGACGAGCATCGCCGTCGTCGCGACGAGGGCGAGCAGGACCGGACCGTTCCGCCACGGAAACGAGAGGTTTTGCGACTTGCTGTCGTAGTGCGCCATTGCGATCAGCGTGAGCCGCGGTGCTTCGGGCTTCCTTCGCCCCATCACGTTGACGGTCTCGGTCGGCCCTTCGCCCCGGTAGAGCCGCTCCGCCCACGGCGACCAGACGACGACCGTCCCGGCGACCGCGAGCGCGGCCGCAGCGAGGCCGAGCGCGCAGCCGGGAGAGCGCGGTGCGAGAAGGCCGGCGGCCGCGAGGAGCGATCCGCCGGTCGCCGCGACGATTCGTATCGCACGGAGCGCGGGGCGGATGTCGTAGCGGAACGGCTCCTCGCTCACCGCGAGGCCGGCGCTCCGGAACCACCCGGAAACGATCGCCTGGGCGCGGCGGCAGCCGTCGGTCCCCGGGTAACGTGGGAAGGCGATGGCACGCGCGTCCCTGAGAATTTGCCCGCCGTCGAGACCCGAAGCGCTCACGCGCGGCTACCCTAACGCCGCAGGAGGACGATTGCCATGACCGAGTTCGAGATCCGGCCGGCGCGCCGCGACGATTTGCCTCAGGCCTCGCTGCTCGCGGCCGAGCTGGTGCGCCTCCACCACGGTTTTGATGCGCTGCGTTTCATGATCTTCGAGCCGATCGCGCCCGGCTACGAGCGCTTCATGGCCTCCCTCCTCGGCCGCAAGGACGCCGTGGTCCTCGTCGCGATCCAGGATGGCAGCGTCGTCGGCTATCTCATCGCAACGCTGGAAGATCGCGACTGGAGCGACCTGCGCGACGCCTGCGGGAAGATCCACGACGTGTACGTCGCGGAGGGCGCGCGCGGGAAGGGGATCGCCTCGGCGCTGTGCCGGGAAGCGCTCGAGCGGATGGCGGCGATGGGAGCGCCTCGCGTCGTCCTGATGACGGCGTGGCAAAACGAGGGGGCGCGCAAGCTCTTCGGTGCCCTCGGCTTTCGCCCGACGATGGTCGAGATGACGCGCGAGTCCGAGTCCCCTACGCGTCGATCGTGACGTGTCCCGGCTGCGCCTTGACGCGCGCGAGCCACTGACGAATGGCCGGGTACCGATCGAGGTTGAAGTCGCCTTCGCCGGCGACGTGCGTGTACGCGTAGAGAGAGATGTCCGCGAGCGTATAGCCGTCCCCCACGAGGAACGATCGCCCGGCGAGATGGCGCTCCATCGCATCCAGCGCCTTGTAACCGCCCTTGTGCTTCTCGCCGAGCGCAACCGGATCGACTTCCTTGCCGCGGTAGTGCAGCCAGTTCCTCGCCACCGCGATGTGCGGCTCGTGATCGTATTGCTCGAAGAATTGCCACTGGAGGACCTGAGCCCGCTCGTACCGGTCGGTGGGCACGTACCTCGTCCCTTCGGCAAAGTACCAGAGGATCGCGTTCGATTCGCCGAGGGGACGACCATCGTCGAGCACGATCGTCGGCACGCGCAGCGACGGGTTCTTGCCGCCGAGCACCTCGGGCCGGTTGGACCGGTCGTGCACCGAGAGCTCGCGTCGCTCGTAATGCAGCCCGAGGTGCGCGAGAAGGAGGCGGACCTTGTAGCAGTTGCCGGAGATGGCGCTGTCGTAGAGGAGCATCGAGTTCTCCGTCACTCATGCGCCGACTTCGTGCAGCCGGCGCTGCAAGTACCGTTTCTCGCTCACGTTGGCGACGAGATCGAGAGCCTTGCGATACGCATGGGCCGCCTCGAGGTTTCGTCCCAACCTCCTCAACAGATCCGCCTTCGCCGCGTGGAGCAGATGGAATCCGTCGAGTGCGCCGTCGCGCTCGATCCCGTCGATGAGCGCGAGGCCGCGCTCGGGTCCGTCGGCCATCGCGACGGCGGCGGCGTGATTGAGGCGAATCACCGGCGACGGGTGCGCACGAAGGAGCAACGAGTAAAGGATCGCGATCTGTCGCCAGTCGGTGGCATCCGCCCGCGGCGACTGGGCATGGAGTGCCGCGATCGCCGCCTGGAGCGCGTAGAAGCCGGCGCCGCCTTCGCGGAGAGCGCGCTCGGCGAGCGCAACGCCTTCGATGATCTCGTCGCGGTCCCATTTCCCGCGGTCCTGCTCCTCGAGCGTGACGAGGTCGCCGGCGGCGTCGAAGCGGGCGTCACGGCGTGAGTTCTGAAGAAGAAGGAGCGCAACGAGCGCCCCTGCCTCGGGCTGCCGGGGCAGCAGGTCGCGAACGAGGCGCGCGAGACGAATCGCCTCGATCGAGAGGTCGCGGCGGAGCGCCGCATCGCCCGCGGTCGGCGCGTATCCTTCGGTGAAAACAAGGTAAAGGACGCGCAGCACGCCGCTGACGCGTTCGCCCAAACCGTCGTCAGCAGGGACGACGTAGGGAATCCGAGCTTCTCGAATCTTCGCCTTCGCTCGCACGAGGCGTTGCGCCATCGTCGCCGCCGGTACGAGGAACGCGCGCGCGATCTCTTCGACGGTGAGGCCGCAGAGCGTCTTCAACGTCAGCGCGATCTGCGCTTCCTCGGCAAGCGCCGGGTGGCAGCACGTGAAGATGAGGCGGAGGAGGTCGTCCGTGAGCGGCTCCTCGTCGAGGACCGGTGGTGCTGCTTCGTCTTGAACGAGAAGATGCCGTTTCTCTCGTAGCGACGCCGCGCGCCGCAGGCGGTCGATCGCCTTGTGGCGCGCCGTCGAGACGAGCCACGCCATCGGCTCGCGCGGGACGCCCTCCGCGGGCCAGCGCTCGACGGCTAGTGCGAACGCTTCTTGGAGGGTGTCTTCGGCGAGGTCGAAGTCGCCGACGAGGCGGATCAGCGTGGCGAGCGCCTTGGGTCGTTCGTCGCGGAACAGCGCGGTCAGGTCCATGGGGACATTCTGCTTTTTACCTCAGCGCTTCGGCACACAGAAGCTCTGAAAGAAAAAGCAGAATGTCCCCATTTCCGTTACTAGGCTCCGATCGTCGCGGGCGCGGGGGTGGGCATGATCGGGCGGACTTCGATCGAGCCGTGGCGCGCGCTGGGAATCCGTGCGGCGAGGCTGATCGCTTCGTCCAGGTCCTTGGCCTCAACCATATAGAACCCGCCGAGCTGCTCGCGCGTTTCGGCGAACGGGCCGTCGGTCGTGAGCGTCTTGCCGTTCTTGACGCGCACCGTCGTCGCCGTGGCGATGGGTTGGAGCGCCTCGCCGGCGATGTACTGGCCCTTCTTGTAGATGTCCTGGGTGTACTCCATGTACTCCTGGTAGCTCTTCCCCTGCTCTTCCTCGGACATCGTCGCCCAGTCGCCTTCGTTCCCGTAGATCAACAACAGGTATTTCATCGCCGTCTCCCCTTTCACTTCGCCGCGACGTCGCTCTTGCGCACGACGTGCATGTTCACGACCATCGAGACCTTTCCCTGATTCCACTCCGTCCACGTCGACTTCAGCTCGTTCGGACCGACGAAGTCGAACGCGGCCTGATGCATGTGCTCGGTCGTCTTCGGATCGATGTTCGATCCTCCGGCGAAGGCGAACTCGATCTTCGAGCCGTTCGGCGCCTGCGCGCGCATGTGCGGCTGGTTGCCGTTCATGCAGTAGTGCGTGAGCACGAGGTCCTTCCCGTCGAGGTAGTAGACGGTCGTCATCTGATGCTCGGTCCCCGGCATCAGCTCTTCGACGACCGCGCTCCCGCCGGCGGTGAGGTGATAGCTCGCCACGAGGTCGCCCTTCTTCGCCATCTCGCCGTCCTCGGCCGCGACCCAGTCGCCCACGAGCCCCTTGAATCGATCCAGGGACGGTCCTCCGGGCGCCGCCACGACGATCCCCGCGGCCAGCGCCACGGCACCGATCCGCCATCCGGTCTTGCTCATCGTTGTCCTCCATCGTGAGTGCGAGGCCCCTCGGCCTCTTCACCGGGTAGTCGAACGGCCCGGCCGAAAATCGACAGTACGGCGGCCCGGGACCGAAAGTTTTTTCCCGGCCCGATCCGGCCGGAATTGGTCGTCCATTGGCCGGTTGCGACCCGTTCCCGGGCCGGTATCCTCTCCAGTCATGAACACGCACACGCTCCCCGACGACGACACCCTGTACCGGGCCCTGACCTCGAAGGACCCCGAGTTCGACGGGGTCTTCTTCACTGGCGTCCGCACGACCGGGATCTTCTGCCGATCGATCTGCACGGCGAAGAAGCCGCGCCGCGAGAACGTCGTCTTCTTCCCGACGGCGCGCGAGGCGCTCCTCGCCGGCTTCCGCCCGTGCCGCGTCTGCCACCCGATGACGACGCGCGAGCTGTTCCCGGGGGAGATGAAAGCGTTCCTCGCCGAGCTCGAGCGGAACCCCGCGATGCGCCTGACCGATGCGGACCTGAAGGCGCGCGGCGTCGATCCGGTCGCGCTCCGGCGCTGGTTCAAGCGGAACCACGGCCTCACGTTCCAGGGTTACCTGCGCGCGCTCCGCATCGGCGCGGCGTTCGGGCAGATCGCGGAAGGCGAGCGGCCGCTGGATGCGGGGTTCGCCACGGGTTGGGATTCGGCCAGCGCCTTCGCCGACGCGTTCAAGAAGCTCACCGGGAGCTCGCCCGCCGAGGCGCGTGGAAAGACCTTGGTGAAGGTGACACGTCTCGCATCGCCGCTCGGGCCGTTCCTCGCCGGCGCGACCGACCAGGGCGTCTGCCTCCTCGAGTTCGTCGACCGGCGCATGCTGCCAACACAGCTCACCCGGATTCAGCGTCGCTACGGTATGGCGCCGATCCCCGGATCGAGCCCGCACTTCGGTCCGCTCCAGAAGGAGCTGGACGCGTACTTCGCCGGGAGGCTGAAGGAGTTCACCGTCCCGCTCGATTTCGCGGGCACGCCGTTTCAGGAGAAGGTCTGGTCGGCGCTGCGCACGATCCCCTACGGCGCGACGCGCTCGTACGGCGAGCAGGCGCGGCAGATCAAGATGCCCGAGGCGGTCCGGGCGGTCGCGCGCGCGAACGGCGACAACCGGATCTCGATTATCATCCCGTGCCATCGGGTCATCGGAGCCGACGGGAAGCTGACCGGCTACGGCGGCGGGCTGTGGCGGAAGCAGTGGCTCCTCGAGATGGAGCGCCGGAACGCGTGAGCACGCTGATCATCCCGCAGGACCTCGTCCCCGAGCTGCTGCCGATGGGCGACTGCGTCGACGCGATGGCCGAGGCGCTCGGCGCCCTCGCGCGCGGCGACGCGGTCTTGCCGTTGCGCACCATGGTCTGGATGCCGGACAAGAGCGGCCTGCTCGGCACGATGCCCGGATACCTGGGCGCACCGAAGTCGCTCGGCATCAAGGTCATCGCGTACCTTCCCGGCAACCACGGAACCGACCGCGACTCGCACCAGGGTGCGGTGCTCCTGTTCGACACCGAGAACGGCGACCTCCTCGCCGTCATCGACGCCAGCTCGATCACCGCGATCCGGACCGCCGCGGCGTCGGGGTTGGCGACGCGCCTCCTGGCGCGGGAAGACGCCGGTGACCTCGCGATCCTGGGCTCGGGTGTCCAGGCGAGCGCCCACTTGGACGCGATGAAGACCGTCCGCAAGCTCCGCCGCGTGCGGGTCTTCAGCCGATCGATCGAGCAGGCGCGGAACTTCGCCCGCCATCACGAGAAGGAGCTGGGACTCGCCATCGAGGCCGCCGGGTCGGCCGAGGAGGCGGCGCGCGGCGCGGACCTCATCTGCACCGCAACCGCGTCGCCCGAGCCCGTCCTCCTCGGCGACTGGATCGCCGAAGGCGCCCACATCAACGCGGTCGGCGCGTGCTTTCCGAAGGCGCGCGAGCTCGACACGCGAGCGGTCGTGAAGGCGCGCCTGTTCGTCGACCGCCGCGAATCGGCGCTGGCCGAGGCCGGCGACTTTCTGATCCCGAAGGCCGAGGGCGCGATCGGCGACGACCACATCCTGGGCGAGATCGGAGAGATCGCGATCGGGCGCCTCCCCGGCCGCCGGTCGCCCCGGGAGATCACCCTCTTCAAGTCGCTGGGGATCGCCGTCGAGGACCTCGCCGCCGCTCACCGGATTCACGACCGCGCGAGAAAGCTGGGAAAGGGCCTCGAGGTCGAGTTCGGCGGCCGGCGCGTGGCCTACGAATGAGGCGAACGGGGTAGGATCGGGCCCCCATGACCCGCTCCGCTCTGTGGGCTGCCGTCTTCGGCGCGCTCGTCGGATCGTTCGCCGCCGCGGTGGGCTACACCGCCCATTACGCTCGGGCGACGTCTTATCTCTCGGAAGATCCGAAGGCCTGCATCAACTGCCACGTCATGAACGAGCAGTACGACGGCTGGTCGCGCTCGCCGCACCATGCGCGCGCCACGTGCAACGATTGTCACGTCCCGCACAGCTCGATCTTCGCCAAGTACTACGTGAAGGCCGAGCACGGCTACCGCCACTCGAAGCTCTTCACGTTGAACTCGTTCCACGAGCCGATCCGCGCGAACGCCGCGAGCCATGCGGTCGTGATCGCGAACTGCATCCGTTGCCACGAGGCGATGACGCGCGAGATCCGGCTCGCCGCCCCGGGCAGCTCGGCGCACACCGTCTCGGGCGGCATCGACTGCATCCGCTGCCATGCCGCCGTCGCCCACGGCCCCACTCGATGAGAGGCTCGCCATGACGAAGCTCCCCTCCCGCTCGCTCATCTTCCTCGTCGCCGCCGTCGCGTTCGGCATCGGGACGGTCGCCGCGATGGCGCTTTACGCCAACATCGCGAAGCGCAAGATGGAGGCGGAGAGCACCGTCCTCAAGATCGCCGACATCACGGAGACGACGATCGACCCGGCGGAGTGGGGGAAGAACTTTCCCCGCGAGTACGACGGCTACATCCGCACGGCGGACAACGCTCCCGCGAGGTTCAAGTGGAGCGAGGGCCGGCCGCCGGAGGACGACGCGAATGCAGGGAAGGCCCCGTCCAAGCTCGTCGGCGATCCTCTCTTGACGACGATCTTCGACGGCTATGCCTTCGCGATCGATTACCGCGAGCGCCGCGGCCACTTCTACATGCTCCTCGATCAGCGCGACACGGAGCGCGTGAAGCAGAAGCCTCAGCCCGGCGCGTGCCTGAACTGCCACGCGTCGAACGTCGTCGCCTACCGCGAGGTGGGATTGAAGAACGGCGCGGCTGGATCGCTCGCCGACCCGCTCTTCTCCGAGAACGGCCGCAAGCAGCTCTTCACGGGATGGGAGCAGGTCAACCATCTTCCCTACGCCGATGCGACCGCGCTCGTGAAGCATCCGATGACCTGCCTCGACTGCCACGACCCGAAGACGATGGCTCTCAGGGTCACGCGGCCCGCCTTCCTCGAGGGGATCGCGAACCTCGCGGCGTCGTCCGAGCCGGTGCCTCACCTTCCGAGCATCGAGGAGTGGCGCCGCGGCGACAAGAAGACCCCGTACGATCCGAACACGCTCGCGAGCCGCCAGGAAATGCGCTCGATGGCCTGCGGCCAGTGCCACGTCGAGTACTACTTCAAGGGCCCGGAGAAGCGCCTCACCTTCCCGTGGCACAAGGGTCTCAAGGCCGAGGAGATGGAGGCGTACTACGACGAGACCGGGTGGACCGACTGGACGCACAAGCGATCGGGCGCCCAGGTGCTCAAGGCGCAGCACCCCGAGTTCGAGACGTGGAGTCAGGGGATCCACGCGCGGAGCGGTGTCGCCTGCGCCGATTGCCACATGCCGTACAAGCGCGAGGGCGCGCTCAAGTACAGCGACCATCAGGTGCAGTCGCCGCTCGCGCACGTCAACCTCTCGTGCCAGACCTGCCACAACTACACCGAGACCGAGATCCTCTCGCGGGTCGACGCGATCCAGTCCCGGCACAAGGCGATGCTCGACCGGGCGGAGCAGGCGGTCGTCGATCTCATCAACGCGATCGAGGCGGCGAAGGCGGCGGGCGCGACCGACGCTCAGCTCGCCGCGGCGAGAGCGCTCCAGCGGAAGGCGCAGTGGCGTGCCGATCTCATGAACGCCGAGAACTCCCTCGGGTTCCACGCGCCCGCGGAGTGCCTGCGCCTTCTCGGCGAGTCGATCGACTACGCCCGGCAGGGAACGACCGAGGTGGCGAAGCTACAAATGGCGGCACGTCGATGAGTTGCGGCGTACGATCTATGCGGCGGAGGGATTGACCATGCATAAATCGTTGATCGCCGTGGGCACGCTCGTGCTCTCGATCGGTGCCGTTCTCGCGGCGCCGGCGTTCACCGTCACCGAAGATTTCGAAGGGACGGTCGACGACGCCTCGTGGCGGTCGAGCCCACAGGACCAGATCGTCGCGACCGGCGGAAATCCAGGCGCCTACCTTGATGCCGTGCGTGACTCCGCCGAGCCGGTCATCCTGACGATCCCGGCGCACGCCGCACATTTTCTCGGCAACTACCGGGGCAAGGTCGTGAGCAACCTCGGGATCGACGTCGCGATCTTCGACGTCGGCATCTCCGCCGACGGGCGGCCGGTGTCGCTCCATCTGCTGAGCGACATGAACACGCCCGACGACCCGACCGACGATTGCGAGATCGCCGTCGTCAGTACGAAGACCCTCCCCCGCTCCAGCCGTCAGTGGCGATCGTTCGACTTCAACGTGCCGTCGCTCAGCAACGTCCTCCCGAAGGGCTGGCAGGTCGTGAGCTGCCCCGGCCTCACCGATGACGCCGCCTGGAACGCGGTCATCACGCACGTGAGCCAGGCGAGCTTCGCCTTCGGCGAGCCCGGCTTCTTCTACTTCGACCAGACCTGGAACATCGGCTACGACAACGCGCGTATCAGCTTCGGCAAGGGCGCGATCCAGCCGCCGTTCTGATGATGCGCACTCTCTCGCTTCTCGTCGCGCTGTCGGTGACGTGCGCGTGCACCGCGATCGGTCCGAAGCCGGGCGTGTACGAGGTGAAGACCGTCCCGATGCAGCTTCCGCACGGTGAGCTCCCGATCACGGTCGTCAAGCCTGTCGCCCCGTCACCGGGCAACGTCATGATCCTCTTCGCCACCGGCGACGCCGGTTGGCTCGGTGCCTCGAAGGGGATCTTCGAGCACATCATCGACCGCGGGTACGCCGCCGCCGCGTTCAGCTCGCAGCGCGTCGTTTCCAATCTGCGCAAGGCGAAGGAGCTGATCGGGTTCGAGCAGGTCGCGAGCGACGTCGATCTCATCCTCGTCGAATCGAAGAAGGCTCTGGGACTGCCCGCGGACGCCCCGGTCATCGTCGCCGGCTTCTCGCGCGGCGCGAACGTCGTCGTCTTCGCCGCGGGGGAGCCCTCGCTGCGGCGCCACATCGTCGGCGGCGTCGCGCTCGCGCTCACCGCCGAGACCGACTACGTGAAGCCGCCCGCCGGCGCGCACCTTCCCCCCTCGATCGAGCTCGACGACAAGGGCCGCATGCGGACCTATCCCGCGCTCGCCCGCCTCGGGGACACCCCGATCGCGGTCATCCAATCGGCGGGCGACAGCTACGTGCCGGCCGACGAATCGCGGAAGCTCTTCGGCCCCAACACCGACACGCGCCGCCTCTACGAGGTGAAGGCGACGAGCCACGGGTTCAGCGGCGGCCGCGACGAGATGCTGAAGGACCTGGACGAGGCGCTCGACTGGATCGTTGCGAAAAAGCCGTAAGTTCGCTCAGCGCAAGCCCTCGACCACATAGACATCGCTCAGCAACTTGTTGGTGCCGAGCGCCCAGTGTTTCCCATCGGGCGTGACGACCGCGGTCGCGAATCGCATCCCCGCAGGATCGGTCGGCGACAGGGTCATGAGCGGCGTCCGCCGCCCGGTCGCGAGCTCGAGCCGTGCGATCTGGATCGGCAGCGCGAGTCCGGAGACGAAGAGGGAAGCGCCGTCCGCCGCCCAGGCGACCGGGTACTCGCCGGGAAGCAGCCCGGGAATCGGAAGAGCCGCGCTTCCGTCCAGCGGTAGGCGCACCGGCGTGCCATCGGCGGCCTGGAAGATGGCCATACGCCCGTCGGGCGAGACTGGAGCTCCGGAGAAGAACGTCCAGGAAATTCCGGGCGCGCCGAAGGCACGACACGCGCCGCTCTCGAGATCGCATACGAATGCGTGGGACGGCTCGCCGGGCTTGCGGCCGGTGACGACAAAATGCTTGCCGTCGGGGAGCCACGTCGCGATCGATTCGTAGCTCACGTCGTCGGGATTGGGAATCGTCCGCGGCCCGCCGATCCCGAGAGGAACGACCGTGAGCGTTTTGTAGTTCTCGACCGAGAGCAGGGCCGCCGAGCCGTCATGGGAGATGGTGTTTGCCTCGCCGATCGCAAGGCGGGACGCGCCCGGACGATCCGAGCGCAAGGCGTACGTCACGTAGATCTTGGCGACCTGGTCGGTCACGAGAGCCGTCCGGCCGTCCGAGGAGATCGCCCGGACGATCGAGGTTTCACCCGGCACGATGAGGGGACGTGGCTCGCGGTCGCCTTCCAGGAGCGCGAGCCCCTCGCGCTGGGCATGTTGCACGGCGAGGAGGAGCCGCCCGTCCGCGGCGATGTCGAGCAGCTCGTCGAATCCCGGCGCGATGTAGACGGCGCGCCGGTGGCCACCGAGGTCAACGGCCCAGATTCCGCTCCGCAGCTCCGCATCGATGCCGCTGAACCAGACTTCGCGGCCGCCCGGCGCCCACGCCACACCCTGAATGGCGCCGAAGTCCTTCAAGAGCGACGTCTTCTTCCCCGCGCGATCGACGACCGCGAGACCTCCTTGGTTGTCCCCCCAGTTGATGTGGTCCACGTAGGCGACCATGGCCCCGTCCGCGGAGATGCGGACCGAGTCGAAATAGCCGTTGGTCTTGTCGAGCACTTTGCCGACGGGGTACTCGAGCTGGTCGGTCCCGCCGGGGACCGCGTGCACGATCGCGAGATCGGACCCATCCGGCGACCAGTCCGCCGAGCGGACGCTCTCGACGACCTCGCGCGGGCTTCCGCCGAGCAGGGACGCCCGCGCGAGCGTTCCCGTTCCCATCCAACCGCGATAGTTCAGGCCGAGCGCAATCGCCAGCTCGCCGGACTTCGACACCGAGAGGAGCTCCCCCGGCGGCAGCGCGATCGGCGCCGTCTCCGGCGAATCGGTGCGCGCCATGTAGAGCTTGACCGGTGGTCCGCCCCATCCCGCGCCGAAAACGATGGTGCGGCCGTCGGCGGTGAAGCGGCCGGTGCGCACCATGCCGCGCGAATTGGTGAGTCGATGGAATCTGACCGGCGCGCTCTCGGCGACCGCGGAGCCGCGGTGCGCGATCCACCAGCCGCCGCCGAGACCGGCGACCGCGACGACGAGCGCCGCGATCGGTAAGACGTAGCTGCGCGTCGGCGCCGGAGCAGGAGATTCTTCCGTTTTTTCGTCGAGGAGGAGCGCGGCGTCCCCCGCATCGCGCAGGCGCTTGCGCACGTCCTTCTCGAGACAGCGGCGGAGGAGGCGTCTCACCGACTGAGGGGTCGAGGCCGGAAGCTTCGTCCAATCCGGCTCGCCGGTCACGACCGCGGCGAGGACGTCGGTGATCGTCGGCCCGTCGAACGCCTTCGTCCCCGAGAGCATCTCGTAGAGAAGACAGCCGAACGCCCACAGGTCGCTCCGCCGGTCGACGCTCTGGCCGCGCGCCTGCTCGGGGCTCATGTACGACGCCGTGCCGAGGATGATCCCCGCCTGCGTTCCCGCCGACGTCACGGTCGCGGAATGCACGGAGGCGGGCGCCGCCGTCTCGAGCGCCTTCGCGAGGCCGAAGTCGAGGACCTTGATCTGTCCTTCGGGCGTGCGTCTCACGTTGGCGGGTTTGAGATCCCGATGGACGACGCCGTGGTCGTGCGCCGCCTCGAGCGCGCTCGCGACCTGCTTCGCCGCGTCCACGGCCTCGCCCTGCGGAAGCGGGCCGTGCAGGTCCTCTCCGCGGACGAGCTCCATCGCCAGGAAGCGGAGGCCGTCGACCGCATGGAACCCATGGATGGTCGCGATGTTCGGGTGATTGAGCGACGCGAGGAGCTTCGCCTCGCGCTCGAAGCGCGCGAGACGCTCCGGATCTTGCGCGAAGGCCGCCGGCAGGACCTTGATCGCGACCTCCCGGTCGAGGGTCGTGTCGGTCGCGCGCCAGACCTCGCCCATTCCCCCTTCGCCGATCTTCTCTTCGAGACGGAAATGGAGGAGGGATCGGCCGGGGCTCAGCGACATGGCGGCCGCGAGTATACTTTTCGTCTTTCACGGGCGAGGGCATGACGTTCCACTTCAACTACGGCGACGCGCCGAAAGGCGTGAAGCTCCGGCGCCAGGACATGGTGCGGATCGGCCGTTATCTACTGCCGGCGTGGCGGACGTCTCTCCTCATCCTGGTCTGCATCGCGGTGACGTCGGTCCTGGGCCTCGTGCCGCCCCTCCTCATCCGCGAGATCATCGACCATGCGATCCCGGAGAAGAACGGGCGGCTCCTGAACCAGCTCGTCGCCCTCATGATCGGGCTGCCCCTCCTTTCGGGGTTCATCGGCGTCGGGCAGAACTATCTCGTGACGAAGATGGGCCAGGCGGTGATGTTCGATCTGCGGAACGAGATGTACGCCCGCCTCCTCCGCCAATCGCTCCGGTTTTTCACCAACACGAAGTCGGGCGAGATCCTCTCGCGGATCCAGAACGACGTCGGTGGAGTCCAAGGGGTCGTCACCGGCACGCTCGTCTCTCTCGTCACGAACTCCCTGATGGCGCTCACGACCCTCGTCGTGATCTTCCGCATCGACTGGAAGCTGTCGCTCATCGCGACCGCGGTGCTGCCGCTCTTCATCCTCCCGACTCGGACGGTCGGTAAGATCAGGAAGCGCCTCTCGACCGAGACCTCCGAGAGACTCGCCGAGATGACCGCGTACATTCAGGAAGCGCTCTCGGTGAGCGGCTATCTCCTCGTGCGCCTCTTCGGCGCGAAGGAGTACGAGAGGACGCGGTTTCGCGACAAAGCCGCGGCGGTCCGCGACCTCGAGATCCGTCAGAGCATGGCCGGCCGCTGGTTCCTGATGTGGATCCTCATGTTCGCGAGCATCGGCCCCGCCTTGATCTATTTGGTCGGCGGGCACGAGGCGATCACGGGAGACCTGACGATCGGGACGATCGTCGCGTTCGTGGCCTATCTCGGCCGTCTCTACATGCCGGTCTCTGCGCTCGTCAACGTCCACGTCGACGTCATGACGGCGGTCGCGAAGTTCCAGCGGGTGTTCGAGTACCTCGACCTGCCGATCGAGATCGACGAGCCGGCGCAGCCGGTTGCGATCGCCGAGCCTCGCGGCGCCCTCCGCTTCGAGGACGTCTCGATGGGGTATGCCCCCGGCGCGCCCCTGGTCGTCGAGAACATCTCGTTCGAGGCCGCACCCGGAAAGATGGTCGCGCTCGTCGGGCCGAGCGGGTCGGGTAAGACCTCCATCACGTACCTCGCGACCCGCCTTTACGACCCGGCGCACGGCCGGATCACCTTCGACGGGATCGACCTGCGCGAGCTGTCGCTCGACGACCTGGCCCGCTGGACCGCGAAAGTGACCCAGGAGACGACCCTCTTCAACGCGTCGATCGCCGAAAACCTCCGCTACGCCCGTCCCGGCGCGACGCAGGACGATCTCGAGCGCGCGTCCCGGCTCGCACAGATCCACGAGGTGATCGCCGCGTTACCGGAAGGTTACGAGACCAAGGTCGGCGAGCGGGGGTACAAGCTGTCGGGGGGCGAGAAGCAGCGCCTCGCGATCGCCCGGGTCCTCCTCCGTGACCCGCGCCTCCTCATCCTCGACGAGGCGACCTCGTCCCTCGACTCCCGCTCCGAGGCTCTCATCCAGGAAGCGCTCGAGCCGCTCCTCGCCGGGCGCACGAGCCTCGTCATCGCGCACCGGCTGAGCACGATCCTCCGTGCCGACGAGATCCTCGTCCTCGAGAAGGGACGCATCGTCGAGCGCGGGACGCACAGCGAGCTGCTCGCGAAGAGCGGTCTCTACGCGCGCCTCTACGAAGAGCAGTTCCGCGGAGCGATCGCGTAGAAATTCACCGGGCTCCGGTGCGCCTCGCCGCCACTTTTCGGAAACTGCGTAGGGCCGACACGGAGGCGTGTGCGTTTTGCCTAGGTGAACGCTAGGGAAACCGCGTAGATCTCGCGCACGTCATTCCTACTGCGCTGTCAATCCTCTCAGGTGATCCCGCCGAACGATGTCGGGAAAACCATGTCGCGTTTGCCCGATCGAGCAACTCCGATCGCGATGCGAACGAAGCGAAGCTCGAATCGCGCGGCAAATTCGATGACTGCAAGTACACCGCAAGCTTGAGCGTTTCTGGCATCTCTATGGCTTAGGGAAATCCCCTTCTCACGTTAACGAACTCTCACCGCGGGATTGGGGAAACTGCAGATGAAACTCGATGTTGGCGGGGCCCTACGGGGCTCGCTGGCGCTACTCTTCGCGCTGGCGGGCATTTCTGGAGCGACGGCCGGTGAGTGCATCCCGGATCTGACGCATTACACGGCGACACCGACGATCAGCTGGGCCGGCGCGGACGCGAGCACGGCCGGGTACAAGGTCTATTGGAAGCGCGCGGAGGATGTCGCATGGCGCGGCGTGATCGACCTTCCCGTGTGGCCCGGCGATGATGTCTCGAGTCCGGTCCATCCGGGCATCACCGAGTCTTTCCCGCTCCAACGGCTGATTCCCGACGTCGACCAGGGACTCCTCGTCGACGTTCAGGTGACGGCGTACAACGCTGCCCGTGTCGAGGGCAAGCCGTCGACGATTCTCCGTCTCTGCATGCCGCAGGTCTGGAGGAGCGGGCCGTACCGTTAAGAGCTCGTAAACGGTTTCACGTCATTCCTGCCCCGCGTATCCGTTGTTCACGGCGCATCGATTCATCCATCGCGATTCGACCGTGTGCGCGCGCGTCGATCGTGAACGTTCGACGCACGCGTCCCGAGGATTAGCGCGGCGCCACGCGATTGCACATTCACCGCAGCGCGACGCGCCTCTGGCACCTCAACAGCTAAGGCGAACCCCCGTCCTTCGTTAACGACTCTTTCAAGGAACCGGGGGAAAACCATGAGGCAGAAGAATCGCGGCGTCCGTCGATGCTCGCTGGCGCTTGTCGTCGCGCTGGCGAGCATCTCCCTCGCAAGAGCGGGAGCTTGCACTCCGGACCTGACTCATTACACGCCGACTCCGACCCTGACATGGTCGGAGAGCGACCTGGCCGACACCGCCGGATTCCGCGTCTACTGGAAGCGCGCCGAGGACACGCTCTGGCGCGGGTCGATCGACATCCCGGCGTGGCAGGGCGATTCCATGTCCGGCGCGGTATGGCCCGGGATGACCGAGCCGTGGCCTCTCCAACGTTTGGTTCCGGACACGGAGCAAGGCCTGCTCGTCGACATCCAGGTCGCCGCCTACAACACGTCGAAGGTGCTCGGGACACCGTCGACGATCCTGCGGCTCTGCATGCCGCAGATCTGGGCCGGCGGCCACTACCAGTAACGATCCCTCAGCCGAACAACTGCCGCAGCTGCGCCGTTCGATGGTCGAAGATCGCCCGGACGTCGCGCCGGACGACGAGCCGATCGATCAGCCAGCCGCCCGGAACGGCGTAGCGCACGAAGTCGCCGACGTCGGTGCCGCCGTCCCGCGGCGCGAACGAGTGCTCGTGGATCCACGCCCGGTAGGGACCGCGCCGCTGCTCATCCGCGAACCGCCGGGGCGGATCCCACACCGTGATCTCCGATTCCCAGTGCACGGGGACGCCGCGGAGCCTGAGCGCGTACTCGAGCCGCGCGCCCTGCCGCATCACGATCGGCCGCGGCGTGACGATGCGAAACCGGAGCCACGGGGGCGTCAGCTCCTCGAGGTTGCCGGCGTCCGCGAAGAACGCGAACACGCGCTCGATCGGTTGGCCCAGCCAGATCTCCGAGCGAAGGGTCGTCAAGCCGTCGGCCCGGCCCCACGTGATCATGGGAACAGGTTACTCGGGACAGTCGTCGATCGCCTTGACGCGGTAGTAGAGCCTCTCTCCGGGCGCCGACGGTGGGACCGCCCTGTCGATCGCGTGGAGGGTTCCGTCCACGACGGCGATCTTCCGGAAGTCGGCGTCGGCGGGCGCTACGTCGAGCGGCCCGGCGCGCTCGACGACGTAGCTCGGCGCGGCGATCGGATGCCCCTCGACGTCGGTCGTCGAAGGCGACCACGACACGAGGTTGGCCGCGCCGATCGCGGTGACGTGGACCTGCGCGGGCGCCTTCGGCTTGGGTCCGGCCGCGGCGACGACCTCGACCTTCTCCGAAGGAGCGCTCTCGACGCCGCACGTGTTCATGGCGGTGACCACGTAAGAAAAACGGCTACACGCGCGGACCGGATCGATCGTGGCGACGTGGGACGCGTCCAGGTCCGCGATGCGGTGGGCGTCGTCGATCGGAACGTTGAAGCCGGTGGAGCGGTAGACCCGGTAGCCGGCGAGATCGCGGATCGCGGGTGACGCTGGATCGCCGGGAAGCGGCGCGTCATTGATCGCGACCGCCGGCCACGCGAGCGCATTGACGACGCCGGGGCTGCCCTCGCTGACGTTCAGCTCCATGGGGGCCTGAGGGGTTGTCCTGTTCGCGGTCGTCACCGCGATCTCCTCGGTCGGCGCGCTCTCATTCCCTTCGGCGTCGACCGCGACGACGGAGAGGTAGTACGTCGCCGCGTCGGCGAGGCCGTCGATGTAGGTCGCCGTGCCGCCGACCGGCCAGACGTAGACCGGCGCCGCCGGGGACGTGCCCGCGCGCAGGCGGTAGATCGTGACGTCCGGGCTCGGGCTCGCAGGCCACGAGACGACGAGACCGCGACAGTGGCCGGAAACCGCGACGGGCGTACCGGCGGGCTCGGGCAACGTGAAGTCTCGATGGCAGCTCTCCGAATTGGGGCGAATGCCGCCGCTGCTGTCGGTGCCGAGACCGCTCTCTACGAGGGAGTTGCCGGAGACGAGGAAGAAGGCGCAGCGTCCGGGCGCGGGGATGTCGCCGGAGCCGAAACGCCGCTCGCCGATGTCACAGCTCCCGGGCTGCTGCGTGTAGACGCCCGTCGCGCGCAGCTCTTTCATGTCTCCGGCGTAGACATCCCACGAGGAGTGCGTGGCGCCGTCGGTCCAGACCAAGGTCTTCGTCGCGTCGAACGCGACGTCGATCCCGCGGCCGTCGTCGGCAACGGCGATCGAGGTCCCCAGCATCAAGAAGAAGACGTACCGTCTCACCCAAGGAATATGGGTTCCACCGCGGAGTGGGCAACCCGCCCTTGTCGAGTCCGGTGATCGGAACTACGCTTGGACTCCGGGTGCTCCTTCGACGAGGTTCTCATGCCGCTGTACATGGATATCCACGTGATACCGGGCGCCAAGCCGGAAGACGTCGCGAAGGCCCACATGGCCGATATGGACGCGCAGAAGGAGCACGGCGTCGAGTACGTCAAGTACTGGTTCAACGAGTCGTGCGGAAAAATCTTCTGCCTCTGCGAGGCGCCCAGCGCCGAGGCGGCCGCCGAGGTGCACAAGAAGGCTCATGGACTGGTCGCGGAGAGGATCATCGAGGTTCAGCCGGAGATCGCCGAAGGGTTCATGGGCGGGGTGGAAGCCAACCTCGTGGGCGCGGCGATCGTGCCGGGCGGCGGTCAGAACGACCGCGATTCCGGGATGCGGACGATCCTCTTCACCGACATCGTGAACTCGACCTCGCTGACGCAGAAGCTCGGCGACCGCAAGGCGATGGAGCTGCTGCGCGTCCACGACCGGATCGTGCGCGAGGCGCTCGCGCAGTCGGCGGGGCGCGAGGTGAAGCACACCGGCGACGGGATCATGGCGTCGTTCATCTCTGCCGCCGCGACCGTGCGTTGCGCCGCGAAGATCCAGTCGGAGCTCGACCGCCATCGTGCCGAGCACGACGGCTTCCCGCTGCAAGTGCGCATCGGTGCCGCGGCCGGCGAGCCGGTGGAAGAGAACAAGGATCTCTTCGGCTCGACCGTCCAGCTCGCGGCCCGGCTCTGCGCGCACGCCGATCCCGATCACATCCTCGTCTCGCACGCCGTCGTGGAGCTGTGTCTGGGTAAGGGCGTTCCGTTCCAGGATCTCGGCGAGGTGTCGCTCCGAGGCTTCGAGCAGCCGATCCGCGTTCACACCGTTTCGTGGGCCGACACGACCGTCGCATGAACGTCGACGACCTGCGCGCGATCCAGGCGCCTCTCAAGCAGCGCTACCGCGAGGAGCCGAAGGCGGCGGTGGTCACGCTCTCTGCGGAGGGCGATCTCGGCGACGGCATCGCGTGCAACGTGGCGACCGGCCGCGCGCTCGTCGAGGCGGGCCTGCACCCCGCCACCGGCGGAACCGGAGCGCTCGCCTGCTCCGGCGACATGTTGCTTCAGGCGCTCGTCGCCTGCGCCGGCGTCACGCTCTCGGCGGTCGCGACCTCGCTCGGGATCGAGCTGCGCGGGGCACATCTCCGCGCCGAGGGCGACCTCGATTTCCGCGGCACCCTCGGCGTCGACAAGACGGCGCGGGTCGGGTTCGAGCGGATCCGGCTCTTAATCGACCTCGACACCGACGCGCCGGACGAGCAGCGCCGGAAGCTCCTCGAGCTGACCGAGCGTTACTGCGTCGTGTTCCAGACTCTCTCGCGGAGTCCCGAGCTGCGCGTCAGCGCCACCACGCGCTGAGCGTGTGCGCGGCGAGAAGGCTCGCCGCCGGGATGATCTCGAAGAAGACGCGATACTCGCGCGGGCTCCCGGCCGTGATGTAGACGAGGACGAGCGGCACGAGCGCGATGAGCTGCCACCGGAGGACGAGCGGCTTCTCCTTCCAGCGGTAGGTCAGGAGGAGAAGGACGGTGAGCGCGCCGATCCAGTCGATCAGGTCGTAGGGCTTGGTGAAGACGTACTGGAACTGCCCTGACACGTCCCAGAACACGTTGGCGCCCGGATTGTCGCTGTAGCGGAAGATCAGGCAGAGCTTGATCGCGACGCCGGTCGCCACGAGCGCGGCGCCGTAGCGCAAGACCTTCGCGCGCGGGAGCGTGCGCCAGCCGTACGCGACGAACGGCAGGACGAGGTAGAGCGTCGTCTCGCGGTTGAGCATCCCGAGAACGAACCAGACGAAGAAGCGGTCCCATCGGCCGCGCACCGTCTCGTAGAGACACGCGGCCCACACGAGGAGGGTCGCCTCGTCGTACATGTAGAGCTGGGGCCAGAGCGAGGACACCGAAGCCAAGCCGAGAAAGGGCGCCATGAGCGCCGGCGCGTCGCTGTCCGGAAAAAGGATCCGTGCGGCGCGGAAGACGAAGACCGCGAAGCCGAGAAGGCAGAGGTACATGAGCCCCAGCTCGAGGAGACCCTCGTAGGCCAGCTCGGGCGGCGCGTCGATGTGCATGAGCACGTAGCGCGCCCCCTCGTTCCCCACGCACCACCGCTCGATGCCGCTCTGCAGGCTTTGCGGCGTCACCGCGCGGATCGCCCGGATCGTCCAGGGCATCAGCACGCGATGGGCGAACGGGCTGTAGGCCGTCCCGTCGAGCATCGACGGGAGGTCGGCGGCGGTGTTGTAGTTGAGGTGGGACGCCTCGACGGCGACCGCCATGACGGCGAACGCATGAAGGGCGATGGCAACGCCCAGGACGGCGAGCTTCCATCTCGGCATCGGGCGGCATCATCACACACTCTCGCGCCGGAGAGAGCGCTCCACGGTCCGACAGTCCGAGCGCCCGATAGTCCCGAAATACCTTCGGAAACGCGAGGCACACCCGTTGCAGAACCCGGGACCATCGGGAGGTGGCCCCATGCGTTCGATCTTCGTCTTCGCCCTCGCCGCGACCGCCGTCAGCGCCGCGGCCGCTCGTGAGCTGACCTTCGACGAGCGGGTCACCGCCCAGCGGGCGATCGAGCAGGTCTACTGGAGCCACCGGATCTGGCCGGCCGACAATCCGGGGCCGAAGCCGCCCCTCGCGGCGGTCCTGAGCGAGCAGGCGGTCCGGGCCAAGGTCGCTGCCCAGCTCACCGCATTCGACGCCGCTGCGGCCAAGGGGGCCGTGATCGACGGCGCCCGTCTCCAGAGCGAGATGAACCGGATCGCCGCGTCGTCGCACGCCCCCGACATCCTTCGAGAGCTGTTCGAGGCGCTCGGAAACGACCCGTTCGTGATTGCGGAAACACTCGTCCGTCCCGAGCTGACCGAGCGGATCCTGGACGGCAAAGCGTCCGGCGGCCCGTCGGCGGGACCCGTCCCCGTGGGGATGGTGCTCCCTTCCATCACCGCCTCGGCCACCTGCCCGAACGACGTGTGGCGCGACGTCGAAGGCCTTCCCAACGGCCGGTACCAACACACCGCCGTCTGGACCGGAACCGAGATGCTGATCTGGGGTGGGCACGTCGGCACGACGCCGTACCTCCCCGACGGCGCGAGGTACAACCCCGCTCTCGACACCTGGACGCCGATGTCGCAGGCCGGCCAGCCCACACTTCGCACGCTCCACACCACCGTGTGGACCGGATCGCGCATGGTCGTGTGGGGCGGTTACGCGGGAGGCGCCTACTTCGGCGACGGCGGCGTTTACGATCCGGCGACGGACACGTGGACCGCGACCGCGACGAGCGGCGCCCCGACGGCGCGCATCTACCACACCGCCGTCTGGACCGGCTCGCGCATGCTCGTCTGGGGCGGGGTCCAGACCGGCGCCACCTATCCGACCGCCGGCGGATCGTTCGATCCGGTGACGAACACCTGGACGCCGATGTCCGCGGTGGGCGCGCCCGCGGGCCGGGCGCGCCACAGCATGATCTGGGCGGGAACCCGCATGATCGTGTTCGGCGGAGACAATGGGGTGCTTCTGAGCACTGGCGGGCGTTACGACCCGGCGACCGATGCGTGGACTCCGACGTCGACGACGGGAATCGTCGGACGTCACTACCACACCGCCGTCTGGACAGGCACGGAGATGATCGTCTGGGGCGGCTCGACGACGGTTTCATTCCCGAACACCGGAGCCCGCTACAACCCGGTGTCCGACACATGGACCGCGACGACGACGGTCGGCGCCCCTTCGGGACGCTACGAGCACACCGCCATCTGGACCGGCGCGCGCATGATCGTCTGGGGCGGCTATTACACCGACGGAGTCAACTCCCCCGTCATCTTCAACACGGGGAGCCGCTACGACCCGGTGGCGAACAGCTGGTCAGCGATCACGAGCGTCGGCGCGCCTCTCGCTCGCGACCAGCACACCGCCGTCTACGCGCCCGAACGGGGCGAGATGATCGTGTGGGGCGGCGTCGGCGCCGACTATTTCAGCGACGGGGGCCGTTACGACACGACGACGAATACCTGGTCGCCGATTCCCGGCAAGAGCCCGGAGCCTCGCGGCGAGCACGTCGCGGTGTGGACGGGAGCCGAGATGATCGTCTGGGGCGGCGAGGGCGAGAGCGGCAATCTCAGAGACGGCAGCCGCTACGTTCCCGCGACCGACACGTGGTCGCGCATCGCCGACAACGGCGCGCCCTCCGCGCGCGTACGACACACGGCGGTCTGGACCGGGACCGAGATGATCGTGTGGGGAGGGTTCGGGACGCAGGGTCTCAACACCGGCGGCCGCTACAATCCGACGAGCAACACTTGGCTTCCGACGACCACGACCGGCGCGCCGACGCTGCGCCAGTACCACTCCATGGTCTGGACAGGCTCGCGCGCGATCGTGTGGGGCGGGTCCGGGCAATCGGCGGTGAATACGGGCGGCCGCTATGACCCGGCGACCGATTCGTGGACGCCCACCACGACGACAGGCGCGCCGACCGTGCGGAATCACCACGCGGCCGTGTGGGTCAACGGGCGCATGGTCGTGTTCGGGGGCTTCAACGGCTCGGTCAACCTGAACACCGGCGGCCGCTACGATCCGAACACGGACACGTGGGCCGCGACCACGACGACCGGCGCGCCGTCGATCCGTAACGACGCCTCCGCGGTCTCGACCGGAACGAAGATGATCGTCTGGGGCGGGAGCCCGGCCACCAACACCGGCGGCGTCTACGATCCGGTGGCGAACACCTGGACCGCCACCGCGACGGCGAACGCGCCGAGCGCGCGCTTCCGCGCGACCGCGGTCTGGACCGGCGACGTGATGATCGTGTGGGGAGGTTCGGCGCTGGTCGTGGGAGTCGGCGCGGGCGGCCTCTACGACCCGGCGACGAACACGTGGACGCCGACCGCCCAGACCAGCTCGACTCCCTACGATCGCGATTACACGGCTTCCGTCTGGGCGGGCAACGAGTTCATCGTGTTCGGCGGCATCCGCGGCTCCGGGATGCACTTCGGAAACGGAGCCCAGTACTGCTCGTGCGGTGTCGTCTACCTCGACCACGACGGCGACGGCCACGGCAACCCCGCGATCTCTCAGCAGAACTGCGCCGGCTCGCCGCCGCCGGGGTACGTCTCCGCGGGAGACGACTGCGACGACAACGACCCGAACAACTATCCCGGCAACCTCGAGGTCTGCGACGGCCGCGACAACGACTGCGACGGCCAGCCCGAGGTCCCCGGCCCCGAGGTCTGCGACGGCCGCGACAACGACTGCAACGGCCTCATCGACGAGGGCATCCCGGCGGGCGGCGCGTGCACGACCGGGCAGCCGGGCGTCTGCGGCCCGGGCCACAGCATCTGCATCGCCGGCTCGTTCGTCTGCGTCTCGGACCGCGGTCCCGGCGTCGAGATCTGCAACGGCCTCGACGACAACTGCGACGGCCAGGTCGACGAAGCGATGGACTCGGACGGCGACGGGATCAGCAACTGTCTCGACAATTGCCCCGACGCCTCGAACGCGAATCAGGCGAACGCCGACGGCGACGCCTTCGGCGATGCGTGTGACTGCGCGCCCAACGATCCGGCGAACGGGCGCGCGCCCGCGGTCGACAACTCGATGCGCGTGGCGAAGGCGGGCGCCTCGACGACCTTCACGTGGCAGGACGGCAGTCTCGGCGGCTCCTTCCGGCTCTACCGCGGATTCCGCAATCCGGGGAGCGCGTTCGCGTACGACCAGTACTGCACCGGGCAGGCGTGGCCCTCGTCTTCGGCGAGCGACACGCTGACGCCGCGGCCGGGGACGCTCTTCTACTATCTCGTCAGCCGGACCGGCTGCTCCGAGTCGGCGCTCGGGTATGGCGGCGCGAACGTCGAGATCCCGAATTCCGATCCGTGCCCCTCGGGCGGCACCGACGCCGACGGCGACGGCATCGAGGAGGCGGTCGACGACTGCCCCGGCTTCTACAACCCGTCGCAGGCCGACGCCGACGGCGACCAGCACGGCGACGTCTGCGACAACTGCCCGCTCGCCGCGAACCCCGATCAGCGCGACATCGATCAGGATGGGCTCGGCGACGCGTGCGACCCGGACATCGACGGCGACGGTCTTGCGAACGCCGCGGACAATTGCCCGACGATCGCCAACGCCGATCAGGCCGACGTCGATCTCGACGGCGTGGGCGACGTCTGCGACAACTGCCCGACCGTGTTCAACCCGACGCAGCTCGATACCGACGGCGACGGCGTGGGTGACGCCTGCCAGCCCTGACGATTACTTGCGCGCCGCCGCCAGCGCCCGCACGTGCGCGGCGAGCGGCGCGTAGTCGGCTTCCCGCGATGACACCGTCCCACGTCGGCATCTTGACCCCGGGTTTCGCGATCTCGGGGTGCTTGATATAGGCGATGAGCGCCTCCTCGGTCGGGAAGTCGACGGGGTTCTTGCGGAGGTCGTAGACGCCGACGCCGGTGTCGCCGTGGCACCCGTTGCAGCCGTAACGGTAGTAGGCGGCGCGGCCCGCGTCCGTTCCGGCAACCGTGGCCGCCACCGGCCGCGGCACCGCATTCTTGATCGGCGGCACGGTCTTCAGGTACGCGTAGATCGCGCGCGTCTCGTCGTCGGACAGCTCCGGAAACGGCATCATCGGGTACTGGATCACGCTCGCGTCGGGACGAACCCCGAAGCGCACGAGCCGCACGAACTCATCCTCGGTCCACTTGCCGATCCCGGTCTCGGGATCCGGCGTGATGTTCGCCGTCTTCACGATGCGGCCGTTCATGTCGGGCATCGCGTTCCCGCCGCCGAGGTAGCCGCCCGATTTCTCGGGCACGTGCTCGTCGAGCGTCGCGAAATCGGCCGAGTGGCACGGATAGCAGAGGGCGCGGGCCTGCACGAGGTACCGCCCGTACGCGACCCTGTCGCTCGTGTCGGGCGTCGGGATCGGCGAGGTCGGGTACGGAATCGGCTTGAACACCGTCCGCGCGAGCACCTTCATGAGCAAGCTGGGCTGGCTCAGCGGCCTCTTCACGTGCACCGGCTTCACGAGCGGATCGTCGGAGCGAAGGAACGCGATGACGTCCTTCAGGTCCTCGTCGGCCATGAGCGGCAGCTTGACCATCCACGGCGGCGTGTAGCGCCCGTCACGACGGACGCCGGTGCGGAGGAGATACGCGATCTCGCCGTCGCTCCACGACCCGATCCCCGTCTCCGGGTCGCCGGTGATGTTCGCCGAGTGCGCCGAGCCGAACTGCGCGGGCACCTCGAGCATCGGCTTGCCGGCGAGCGTCCCAGTGTCGTTGTCGAGGTGGCAGGCGACACAAAGCATCTGCATCGTGTGCCGCCCGCGCTCGACGCGCTCCGGGGTCACCTCGACCTTGAGGTCGATCTTCCCCGGCGGGTAAAACGGGATGCCGCCACGAGAGATGACGGCGAGCGCGATTCCCACGATCAAAACGAGAACGGCCACGGCGCCGGCGACGATCTTGAGAATGCGGCGGAGCATCGGAGGCGGGAGGCTATCACGCGGCGGCGCGAGATGACATGATTCGGTCACGAGGTGCGTCGATGCTTGTCGTGTCCGCAATGCTGCTCTCCGCGCTGGCCTCCGGATTTGCCAGCGATGCGGTACAGCCAGACACCGCCGCACGCCGTGATGATCTGAAGAAGAGCTATGGAGACGTTTGCGACAAGCTCGGAAAGCTCTACGAGAACCTGACTCCGGAGCGCGAGGACGAGCTTGATGCGCTCATGAATCGCTCCTGGTCACTTGCCGAGCAGTGGTTGCTCAGCTACCTCGCCGACCATCCTGACAGCGCCGCGGATGAGCTGGCCGCGGATCTGCGGACGCTGTCTCCCCCATCGCGCTCGGAGAACGACGATGTTCCGGGCCCGCTGGACGCCGGCGCGGTGTCCTTGGCGACCGGGTCTTACGCGATCGCCATCCATTCGGGCTCGCGCCGGAGCACGATCGTGATCGCCGCACGGTCAGCGAAGGGCGATTACCGGATCGCTTGGCGGATCCGAACCGTTCCTCTCGATGCACGGGCGGAGGAGGGTGAGCTTGGTCGTTGGCGTACCTCCGGACCCGGATGGCACGACGGCCCGCTCGACGGAAAGGTCATCCTTGCCCCGAAGAGTGCCGGCGGCGAGGCACGATTCTGGGTCGACGCGGTAGCGCGGCCCGACGCCGGGCTCATCTGCCCTGCGCAAATCAGCCTCTGGCGCTGGACGGGCAAGACCGCGGTGCTCGAGTACGTCGCGATGTACGACGCGCCCGGCCAGACCCACGTCGAGCTGCAGGGTGACGTGCTCCGCCTGCGGGTGAACACGCCGCTCGCGTGCTTCGCACCCTGCGGCGCGTGCGACGGGCCGCATGCAACTTGGTCATTGCGGCTTCGCGACCACGGGGTGGAAGACCTCGGCCGCGTCGACGATGACCCCGAGCTTCACGCGCTGCACGAGCTGTTTCGCCGTGTCGCGGCGGCGAAGGATGCGTCCGCGCTCGCCGCGCCGGCTGCGATCGCCTACGTGAAGTCCCAATTTGCGTCGATGCGCGACAAGTACGTCCGCGACGACGGGGAGGAATGCTGGGTCGGCCTGATCATGGGCGAGTGGAAGGTCGAGCACCACGCCGGGAAATCGGTGCTCGATGCGCACTTCGACCGGCTCTACCCGCTGTCCGTCGCCTTCGAAACCCGAAACGGCCGGCCCTTCGTGACCGGGATCGAGGAGCATCCCGAGCGCGAGTGATGAAGTGTTACTGCGGTTTCGGCGCGAACGCGTCGTGGACCTGCTTCTCGATGTCCTTGTAGTTCTTGTCGAGGAACTTCGCCTCTTCCTTGGTGAGGATCCGGAAGGGCACGCGCACGAGCGAGCTCTCGAACTTGATGTCGAGCCAGTATTGACCGTAGTGGATTCCTCCCTCGACGGGGAAGTAGAGCCGGCCGAGGCAGGCGCGATCGGGGGTGAGCTCGACCTTGTCGAAGCCCATCGTGCGATCGGTGAGATCGGCGAAGAACCCGAGCCGGGCTGCGCGTGTCGCGTCGGGGGGAAAGTAGTTGATCGAGTCGCGCATCATGTCGGCCTGCTTCTGAAGGCCGGCCAGGTTCGCCGTCTGGAATTCCTTGTTGGACGGCAGAGGGACCTTCTTGCCGTCGGGCGTCTCGAGCGAGATCGCGTCGCGCAGGAGCTGCTCGCTCGCGACACCCTTCCTCACCGTGATACCGACCTCGAGCAGGATCCAAGGCTGACCGACCGAGTTGTTCGCGACCCGGTACCCGAGGATCGCGTACCCCTCGTTGTTGTAGGCGGCGCGGACCCAGCGCCCTTCGAGCGTCATGACCTGCGGAACGCCGGGCTCGGGGATCTTGACCTTCGGCGGCGCGTCCTGAGCCAGGACGAGCATCTCGAACGACGCGATCGTGAGAAAGGAAGAGCGGAGCAGGCGGACGGTTCTATTCGTCATGGGGACCTCGTGCGACGAATTATGGCAGAAACCGTCTCTTGACGTTTTGACAG
Source organism: Candidatus Polarisedimenticolaceae bacterium (assembly GCA_036275915.1). Lineage (NCBI taxonomy): Bacteria > Pseudomonadati > Acidobacteriota > Candidatus Polarisedimenticolia > Candidatus Polarisedimenticolales > Candidatus Polarisedimenticolaceae > Candidatus Polarisedimenticolaceae bacterium. The sequence goes on from DASUCV010000020.1 coordinate 89,138, forward strand.
TACACACTTACATTACACCCATGCCGCGGCCAAACCGTTCCGCCGAGAAGCGCGAGGCGCTCTTGCCCGTCTTGGCCGAGGCGTTCGCGAGCGCGGGCTACACCAAGGCGACGACGGCGGAGCTGGCGCGGCGGTGCGGAGTCCAGGAGACGGTCCTCTATCGGCTCTGGCCCGACAAGAAGGCGATGTTCCTGGCGTCGATCGACCACGTGTTCGAGCGCTCTATGGCGACCTGGACCGAGCTGCTCGCCGGCGCGTCCGCCTCGGCGACCGGTGCCGAGCGCATCCTCGCCCACGAGGCGGTCCACCACGGCGAGTTCGGGCTCTACCGGGTGCTCTTCACCGGCCTCGACGAGATCGACGACGACGAAGTGCGGGAGCACCTCCGGCAGACCTATCGCAAGTTCCAGCGCTACGTCCGCGATCGCATCGCCGAGCACCGCGCGGCCCGCCGCGTGCGCGGGGGCGTCTCCCCCGACGCCGCCGCCTGGGCGATCCTCGGGCTCGGGACGATCGCGAGCATCGGCCGCGAGCTCGGACTTCTCACGACCGCCGCTCGCCGCGAGCTGCTCGCCGGCGTCGGGCGTGCGCTCCTGGAGTCGACACGATGAAAGTATTTCTGATGCTCGTCGGCGCCGCCCTCGTCCTCGCCGTCGCGGCGTTCGTTCTCTTCCGTCGCGCAAAGGGGTGGACGCGATTCTTCCTGGGAGTCGCGGCCGTCTCGGCGTGCGCGTTCCCGCTCTGTGCCGTCCTCCACAACGCCGCCGAGGCGCTCCTTCATGCCGACGAGCCGGTCTTCTTCCTCGCCGCGGTCATCGGCGCGCCCGCCGGGGTCGTCGTGGGCTTCGTGGGAGCCGCAATCGCGCGACGATTTGAGAAGAAAATGGGGACTGTCCCCAGTTCCTAAGGACAGGGGGTCGTGCGCTCCGCGCCGGCGGTCGTGTACCCCCACGTGCCGAGCTGCGGCAGCGACGGGCGGTTGATGTAGAAGAAGGCACCGCCGGCCGCGGGGATCTGGGAATCGCTCCACGTCGTTCCCGTCGTCGTGATGCCGACGCAGGGTGTCGTGGCGAAGGTCGCGAGCGTCGAGCGACGTGTCTCGTATTGCGTGACGCCCGGCTGCGACGGCCACGAGTAGAGGGTCTTGTCGCCCCGCGTCATGAACCCGGAAGTGCCGATCGTCTCGGGGCCGGTCGACTCGAACGCTCCGATGTCGCAGGCGGTGAAGGCCGGGCGTGCGATGCCGCGCTGGTCGGCGGCTTCGCAGGCGTCGCCGCCGCTCCCCGGTGCTGCGGGGTTGCCGGCGTCGCGGGCGGCGCTCGTGAGGTAGAGGGGCATCGTCGGCGTCAGGCCGCCGCTCGAGGCGAGCGGTGCGAGCCCCGCCGTCGCGTTGCTCTTGTCCCCGGTGGCCGCGAAACCGCACGTTCCCCCTGAATCGAGGTTGTAGCCGTGCGACGTGATTCCGACGCCGCTGCAATTGTTCGCGGTGTTCGCGAGGATCGTGTTGCGCACGATCGCCGTTCCCCCGCCCGTGACGTAGATGTTCGAGCCGGTCGCCGCGACGTTCTGCGCGAGCGTGACGTTGCTGACGGTCGCCTTGCCCTGCCCGTAGACGTAGATCCCCGCGCCGAATCCCGCCGTCGACATGTTCTCGACGATCGTCGAGTTCTTGATCGTGGTCCCTCCGCTCCCCGAGACGAAGAGGGCGCCGCCGGCGACCGCCGCGTTTCCGGAGAACGTCGTCCGCATGATCACAGCCGGGTCGAGGCTCGCGGAGAGCACGCACGAGGGGCCGTCCGTGGCCGTGTTGTCGAGGAACACCGAGTCGATGATCGTCAGCGCGCCGCGGTCGATGTCGAGGCACGGCGCCCCGCCGGCGGTGTTGTCGCGGAAGGTGCAGCGCGTGAACGTCATCGTCTTGCCGACGCCGTCCGAGTAGCCGACCGCGGCGTCGTTGACGCCGTTCCCGCTCGAGTGCCCGTCGGCGTGGTTGTCCGCGAACGTGCAGTCCGTGAACGAAACGGTGCCGCTGCTCACCACGACACCCGCCGCCGCGACCCCGAGCGGCGCGTAGAACTCCCCCTTGCCTTGGGTGAACGTGAGACCGGACGCGGTGAGCGTTCCCGCCGGCGTCACGCTGAAGATGCGCTGCGTGTCGCCGCCGCTGATGGCGAGCGCGCCCTGGCCCGGCCCCGTGATCGTGAGGGTCTTGTCGATGACGAGGTCTCCGAGGACGAGCGTGATCGTCTCGCCGACGACGTCGTCGTCGAACGTGATCGTGTCGCCCGAGACGGAGGCGGTGACGGCGTCGCGGAGCGAGCAGTCCGCATCGCACAGGCCGTCGGTGGTGTCGTCGGGCTTGGTGACGACGCGCGTCGCCGCGGACGCCGCGCCGATCGCTGCCGCCGTCACCAGGGCCAGGACGCCCAGAATCGTTGATGCCCGACGCAACCCGCCCCCGCTTCCCCCGAACCATTCATTTACGGCGAAAGGGAGGCTACGGCTTGAGGGCGGCGAAACCGGCGGCCTGGAGCGTCCGGTTGGCGGCAGCCAGCCCGCCGTCGAGAAGGGTCTGCCAGCGCGCCAATCCTTCGGTTGCGGCGGATTGTCGCTGCCCGAATGCGGTCAGAGCATCGGCCGAGGGCGCGCCGTCGGCGCTCTCGACCGCCGACTGCAGCTCGGCGAGCGACGAGGCGACCCGCCGGAGGCTCGCGGGGTCGGCATCGATCGGTTGCCCGAAGGAAGGCTCCGCGTTGGCCGGCGGCCCCGCGGCACGATCGATCGAGCTCGAAAGCTCGGCGAGCGTGCCGGCCTTGGCTTTCGATTCCTGGATCTGCTTGCGGAGGGTGTCGGCCTGGCGGAGACCCACGGCCACGCGAACACGAATCGCCTGGAGCTTGACCGCGAGCTCGTGCTGGTGCTCGAGGTCGGCGTCGGTGATCGCCGCCGGGAGGCGTGGATCCTTGACGACGTCGAGGGGCTGCGAGACGACCCGCCCACCCTGCTCGAGCCGGACGATGTAGCGGCCGGGAGGCGACCACGGCCCCGAGCCGGTGCCCCGGCGGTCGCGGCTCACGAGCTCTTCGGGCAACGCGTCGCGGAGGTCCCAGACGAACCGATGCATTCCCGGCGTCGCCGGCGGCGGCTGGGACACGGTCGCCCAATCCGGGGTCGTCGCAATCTTCTGGAGATCGGGCGGCTGGGTCGCATCGTCGCTGGCATAGCGGCGGACGACGGCGCCGGACGCATCGACGATCGAGACGACGAGGCGGCCGCTGTCGGCGCGCACGAAGTAATCGATGACCGCTCCGGCGAGGGGGTTCTCGGCCATCGGCTCGTCCTTGGGCTCCGGCGATCCCTGGAAGCCTGCCGCGCGGAGGCACACCGCGGGACGTGGAGCGGCGAGGAAGAGGTCCTTCGAGCTCACCGTCGCATCGATCTGCCGGAGGGGCGAGAGGTCGTCGAGCACCCAGAACGAGCGGCCGTGCGTGGCGACGACGAGGTCGCCATGGCGGACGTCGATGTCGCGAATCGAGCAGTTCGGAAGGTTGGCTTGCAACGGCTGCCAGTGCTCGCCGTCGTCGAACGAGACGAACACGCCGGTCTCGGTGCCGGCGTAGAGCAGCCCGCGCCGTACCGGGTCCTCCCGCACGACGTTGACGAAGCTCCCGTCGGGGATGCCGCGGGCGATCGACGTCCAGGTTTTTCCGGCGTCTTTCGTCCGCAGGATCTCCGGCGAGAGATCGTCGATCCGGTGCCGGTCGATCGCCGCGTAGGCCGTGTCCGCGTCGAAGTGAGACGCCTCGATGATCCCGACCTTCGACCACGGCCCGAGGACCTTCGGGGTGACGTTGTTCCACGACCGGCCGTCGTCGGGGGAAAGCCAGATCAACCCGTCGTCGGTGCCGACCCAGATCCTTGCGTCGACGAGGGGCGAGGGCGCGATCGCATAGATCACGCCGCGGCGCGCGCCCTTGACGTCGGAGTCGTCGGCCGTCACCGGGTCGAGGTTCGCCGGCTTTCCGGGATCCTCGCGCGTGAGATCGGGGCTGATCTTCTCCCATCGGCCGCCGCGATCGACCGACTTGAAGAGGAACTGCCGGGCGAAGTAGATCGCCTTCGTGCGCGGCGAGATCGCGAGCGGCAGCGTCCACTCACCGCGGTATTCGCCGGGGTGCGCGAGGGTGGGATCGACGCTCGCTTCCTGAAGGGTGCGCCAGTCGAACTTGCCGACCGTCCCGCCCCAGACGACGTCGGGATCGTCCGGGTCGGGCACGATGTATCCGCTCTCGCCGCCGATGGCGATCTCGTTCCAGTCGCGCTCGGTGATCGACCGGTAATCGGTGCGAACGGGGGTCGCCGCGGCTCCGCTGTCCTGCTGCGCGCCGTAGATCCAGTACGGGAACCGGTCGTCGGTCGCGACGTGGTAGAACTGCCCGGTCGGCTGGTTGTACCAGGAGCTCCACGTCTTGCCACCGTCGAGGCTGATCGCCGCGCCCTGATCGCTCGCCAGGATCATGCGGCGCGCGTCGGCGGGATCGATCCACAGCCTGTGATAGTCGTCGCCGCCGGGCGCGCCCTTGAACGGAAGGAACGTCTTGCCGCCGTCGGTCGACCGGTAGAGCGCCGTGTTGCAGGCGTAGACGACGTCGCGATCCGCCGGGTCGACCGTCACACCCGCGAAATACCAGCCGCGCTCCCAGATGCGACGATCCGAGCCGGTTTTCTTCCAGTTCACACCGCCGTCGTCGGATACGTAGAGGCCACCCTCCTTCGCGTCGACGAGCGCGTACACCCGGCGAGGGTCGGACGGGGCGAACGCGATGCGGATCCGGCCCAGCTTCTCCACAGGAAGCCCGCCGCTGACGCGGGCCCATGTGTCGCCGCCGTCGACGGAACGGTAGAGGCCGCTCCCGGGGCCGTTCGACGGCGGATAGACGTTCCACGGCGGCCGCCGCGTCTGCCACATCGCGGCGAGGATCGTCTTGCTGCTCGCGGGGTCGAACGCGAGGTCGATCGCTCCGGTGTTCTCGTCCTCGAAGAGCACGCGCTTCCAGGTCTTGCCGCCATCCCTCGAGCGGAAGACGCCGCGCTCCTGGTTCGGTCCGTAGGCATGCCCGAGCGCCGCCACGAAGACGACGTTCGCGTCGTGAGGGTCCACGAGGACCTGCCCGATCTGGCGGCTGTCGGTCAGACCGATCCGGGTCCAGGTCGCTCCGGCATCGACGCTCTTGTACATCCCGTTGCCGTAGCTGATGTCCGAGCGCATGTCCCCTTCGCCCGAGCCCACGTAGAGGACGTCGGGACTCGAGGGAGCGACCGCGACCGCTCCGATCGACGCGACCGGCTGCGCGTCGAAGATCGGATCCCAGGTGCGCCCGGCGTTGTCGGATCGCCACACCCCTCCGCCGACCGCGCCGAAGTAGAAACGGTTCGGCCGCCCGGGCACGCCGGTCGCCGTCACCGTGCGGCCGCCGCGAAACGGCCCGACGAGCCGCCAGTGCAGCCCTTCGAGCAAACGCGGGTCGAGCGACTGCGCCATCGCGGCCGAAGCTGCGACGGCAGACAAGACGAGGACGAGGATTCGACGCACGAGGCCCCCCCGAACGCGCCGTATTCTAAACGTGTCGTCGTTGTCGCCGGCCCCCCATGAGGGGACGCGAAACCGTAAGCGCGCGCGGCGGCCCACGGCGCATTGACGCTCCGCCATCCTCCTCGTACTTTCACGCGCAGTCGGGGATGGTTCGAGGTCGATCGCCATGTTGCGCCGAGCATTCCCGGCCGTGGGCGCCCTCGCCTTGCTGTTCGCCGCATCGCCGGCGGGCGCCATCACGAGCACTCCGAAGCCCAAATCGCTCTCGAAGCCCGTCCCCACCGACAGCTTCGAGCGTCCCGACGCCCAGGCCCTCGTCCGTGAGGCGAAGGCGCTCTGGCACATCGAGAAGGACTACAACGGCGCGCTGGCGAAGTTCAACGCCGCCGTCGACGCGAGCCCCGACGACAGCGACGTCCGCCTCCAGAGGGGACATTTCTTCGAGGTCCTCGCAGCACTCGTCGTTCCGGAGGATCGCGAGAAATTCAAGGAGTTCGCCCAGGAGGACTACCAGTCGATTGCCGAAGGCGATCCGGACTCGCTCATCGCCGGCGTGGCGCGCGACGGCATGACGCGCCTTGCCGGCGAGGAGTTCCTCGAGGTCAAGACGGTCGAGTGCCCGGAGACGGCGATCGAGATCCACTCGCGCGGGGAATCGCTCTACGGCGCGCGGCGGTACTCGGATGCGATCGCCGCCTACGAGAAGGCGACGGCCGGATGTCCGGAGGCGGCCGCGTGGTGGGTCGACTTCGCCGACTCGCATTACGTGGTCGAGGACTATCGCAAGGCGAAGGAGCTGTTCTCGAAGGCGCTGACGGTCGACCCGTGGAACCGCGAGGCGCACCGGTTCCTCGCCGACACCGACCTGCAGCTCGGGGACAACGAGGCCGCGGTGCACGAGCTCGTCCTCACCGTCGTGTCGGACCCGATGTACGAGGCCGGATGGTCGGCGCTCCGCCTTTACGGGACCGCGCTCGGACACAAGTGGAAGCGCGTCTTCGGGAACCGGAACGTCGAGCCGCGAGGCGCCGACGCCGCGGCCTGGGTGGCCTACATCAACGCGAAGGCCGACGCGGCCGACGGAAAATCGGCGCTCGCCGTCGAGCGCGCGGCCGTCAAGCGCGCGCTCGCTGCGGCTCGTGAAACGGAGCCGGGGCCCTCGAGGGTGACGAGCCCGTTCTGGGCGATGATCGAGCGCGCCGATCAGGCCGGCTACCTCGACGAGGCGATCTTCCTCCACCTGTTCGACGCGGCGCTCGCGGGCGAGTACCCGGAGTTTCGCGAGAAGCACTCGCAGCGCCTGTCCCGGTACGTCGAAACGCTAATAATGGAGTGACGCAAGGATTTCCCCCTGTTTCATTCAGGGAAACACCTTATGGTGATTCCCGGCTTCCGAGTCCACAAAGGGTGTGCGCCATCAGACAAGGGGGCACACCATGGTCCGAGCCGCGGTCGCTGCGATTCTCGTCGTCGTCCTCCAACCGGCCGTTTGGTCTGCGACGCCGGCGAGCGGAACGGTCTCACCGAACGCCACGACGGGATTCACCGGCGGTCCATTCGACTTCACCAACCAGACGGGTGCGCCTTACGTCCCGCCCGCGCCGCCGGTGTCGCCGGTGTGCGCGAACCCCGCGAGCCCCTGCGATGACTTCGCGCTGACGGTCGCGATCCCACCGTCCGACTCGACGATCTACCTCCTCCACGTCGATCTGAACTTCCCGGACCCGCAGGGCGATTTCGATCTCTACTTGATCGACGCGGACGGGACCACCGTCGACGCGATCTCGGCGAACAGCACCGGCGTCCAGGAGTCGATCACCTACCAGGTGCCGAGCGGTGCGACCTCGCATTACACCGTGCGCGTCGTCCCCTATTCGGTGACGACGGGGGCGGGCGGGGACACGTACTCCACGACGATCGCGCTCGGTCATGCGCAGGCGCCGATCGAGCCGCCCGACCAGCCGACGGTCCCGGGCGTCCCGCGCTTCGAGGTCTACCAGGCGCCGACCGGCATGGGCGACGACGCCGGCGAGCCGTCGATCGGCGCGGACTGGACGAGCGGCAAGGCGATGTTCCAGTCGGGCCTCCGAACGCTGCGCGTCGGGTGGGACGAATGCGCGTCGCCGGCCGCGGCGACCTGGGAGGACGTGTCGTTCCCGTCGACCTCGACCGTCAGCCTCGATCCGATCCTCTTCACCGACTCGCGGACGAACCGCACCTTCTCATCGCAGCTCACCGGCGCGTGCAGCGCGACCGCGTTCTCCGACGACGACGGGACGACGTGGACCCCGAGCCAGGGTTGCGGTGCACCCGCCGGCGCCGACCACCAGAGCTACGGCGGCGGGCCGTTCGCGCCCGGCCCAACCGATTGCCACACGCCCGTGTACCCCGACGCCGTCTACTACTGCTCGCAGGAGGACGAGACGTCGTTCTGCGCGATGAGCTGCGACGGCGGCCTGACCTTCGGCCCCGGCGTGCCCGCGTGGACGACCCAGGACTGCGCGGCGATCCACGGGCACATCAAGGTCGCGCCCGACGGGACCGTGTATGTCCCGAACAAGGACTGCAACGGCAATGGAGGCGTCATCGTCTCGTCGGACAACGGCGTGACCTGGACGGTGCGCCGGGTGACCGGGAGCACGGCGTCGAAGAACGGCTGGCTGCTCGATCCCTCGGTCGGCATCGGCGCCGGCGGCCGGCTCTACTTCGGCTATCAGCGCGACGACGGCCACCCCTGGATCGCCGTGTCCGACGACAAGGGCGTCACGTGGCACGACAACAAGGAGGTCGGCACCGAGTTCGGGATCAAGAACAGCACCTTCCCCGAGGTCGTCGCCGGCGACAACGATCGTGCGGCCTATGCCTTCCTGGGGACGCTCTCGGACGGCGATTACGGCGATCCCTCGACCTTCGCGGGCATCTGGCACCTCTTCATCGCGACGACGCTCGACGGCGGCGTCACCTGGGCGACCGTCGACGCGACGCCACACGACCCGGTCCAGCGCGGCTCGATCTGCAATCAGGGAACGACCGCCTGCGATCACGTTCCGGACGACCGCAACCTCCTCGACTTCAACGACATCACGATCGACAAGCTCGGCCGCGTCCTCGTCGCCTTCTCGGACGGATGCGTGACCGGCTCGTGCATCTCCGGTCAGACCTACAACGACTACACGGCGAAGGCCTCGATCATTCGCCAGTCCGGAGGCCGGCGTCTCCTCGCGCAGTACGACCCGAGCCCCGCCGAGCCGGTTCATCCGCAGGCGCCGAAGCTCGACGGCGTCCGTACCGCACCGGGTGTGGTCCATCTCTCGTGGTCGAGGCCCGACAACGGCGGCTCCGTGATCACGGGGTACAAGATCTACCGCGGTCCGACGAGCGGGAGCGAGACGCTGCTCACGTCGATCGGCGCGAAGAACAGCTACGACGACATCGCCGCGAACCCGTCGCTCGGCTACTTCTACAAGGTCTCGGCGGTGAACGCCGCGGGCGAGGGCGCGTTCTGCAGCGAGATCTCCGTCGCACCGGGTGTGCCGCCCGGCACCGATCCGTGCACCGTCCCCGGGATGATCATCGCGACCGACACCAGCGATTCCGCACCGAACATCCCCGCGACGCCGGCCGTGAACATCGTGTCGCTGTCGGCCGCCGAGCCGTACTCGGGGGAGCCGGACGACATCGTGTTCACGCTCCAGGTCGGTCAGGCCGCGTCCGCGCCGCCGACGACCCAGTGGTACATCATCTGGAACCGCCCGGTCCCGAACGGCAGCGCCGACCGGAACTACGTCGCCGCGAAGACGGACGCCGCCGGCACGGTGAGCTACGAGTACGGCACCGTCTCGCCGCCGAACGCGAACCTTCCGACACGGGTCGGGGCCGCCGATGAGGGCAGCTACGACCCCGGGACCGGCGTGATCCGGATCAAGATCGCGAACGCGAAGATCGACGGCGTCTCCGCCGGTCAAACCCTGGTCGGTGTCACGGCGCGGACGTTCACACGCCCCGACGGCCTGCCGGTCACACAGACCGCCGCGCAGGACTTCGCGCCGACGGGCCAGTACGTCCTCGTCGGCAACGCGTCGTGCCGTCCGAACGCGGCGCCGGTTGCGACCCTGTCCCGGTCTCCCGCCGATGGGTGCGTGCCGCTGACCGTCACCTTCGACGGCTCGCCGTCCTCGGACCCCGACGGCGACGGCATCGCCTCGTACCAGTTCGACTTCGGCGACGGATCGCCCGACGTCGTCCAATCGTGGCCGACCACCGAGCATGTCTACACGGTCGCCGGCGACTACGCCGCGCGGCTGCGCGTCACCGACGCGCGGGGCCTCGGCAGTCCGAACGTCGATCAGAAGACGATCGAGGTCGAAGCGTGCGCGATCCCGGAGGTCGCGGCTCTCTCATGGGACGCGGCGAAGGACACGCTCTCCTGGGGCGTGGCTTCGAACGCCGACGGCTACCGGCTCTATCGCGGCGTCGCCGCCGACCTCCCCCACCTGCTCGACTCCTCGCTCGATTCGTGCATCCGCTACGAGGGGGTCGACCCGTCCGCGGCCTCCGCGGAGATCCCGCCGGAGGACACGCTCTACTGGTATCTCGCGGTCGGGATCCGCGGACCGGTCGTCGGCTCGGCCGGCGACGCGACTGCGGGGCCCCGCGTCGTCAACGCCTCGGGGACCTGTCCTTAAGAGTGGGGACAGTAACCACTACCACGTCGTGCCGACGACGTTGACGAAGACGCCCTGGTGCTTCGAGCTCAGGTCGGTGAGGTCGTCGGAGAAGTCGGTGAAGTTGTAGCCAGCGCCGACCTTGAAGCTCTTGCCGAGCGTGCGGTAGACCGCGGCGAGGACGCCGCTCCTGCGCTGGCCCGAGTTGGGGGTGTCGAGCGTGCGGACCTCGGCCATCGTTTCCCAGTTCTTGAGGAACCGGAAGTCCGCTCGTAGCACCGCGAAGTGCGCAGCGTTGTCGAAGTAGGTCGGGTTCGTGCGGTCGAGGCTCGCCTCGCCGAGACGGTAGGCGTACTTGCCGCCGAGCGTCCACGCCTTCGAGATGTCGTAAGAAAGGTCGAACGAGGCGATGTGGCTCCTCTGGAGGTACTCGACGGGGGTGTTCACAGCGCCCACTTGACCGGCGGTCGGCACGTTGTCGAAGAAGGTGTACTTCGCGAGCGCGTTCCACCGGTCGTTCTTGACAGGCCGGTAGGCGTAGCCGAGCACGACCTCGGTGTAGCCGCCGCCGTAGAAGTCGCCGAGCGAGCTGTCGCTGAACGAGTGATCGATCTTGCCGACCATGCGCCAGTCGGGGGAGAGGATCAGCTTGAAGTGGTTCCGGAAGAGCCACGTCGTCCGCTCGTCGTGTGAGAGGTCGAGCTGCTCCTGATCGTCGCGACGGTATTCGATCGCCGACGACCACTGGATCCAATCGAGCCCGTAGCCGATGCGAATCCCCGCGGCACGGCGATCGGTGTGCTGGTCGGTCTGCGGGTTGACGAGCGTGCCGACTTCCGCTGAGGCGCCGAGGTTCCAGCGCTCGCGCTTCACGAGATCGATGCCGGCGGCGTGCGTGAGGCCGGTGAGCGCCGTACTGTCCTGATAGCGCTCCTCGACGTAGACGCTCGAGTCGTCCGACAGGCGCCGCTTCATCCCCGTGGTCACGGTTCCGCGACGATCCTGCATTCCGTTGTCCGTGCGCTCGTTCTCGAGCGAGTAATTCAGGTAGACGCTCGTCCGGTCGGAGTAGAGGTAGGTCGTTCCCAGCTTGCCGCCCGGGCCGAGGTCGCCGTCGCTGGCCTCGGCGTCGAGACGGAAGCGCTGCGTCGGACGGTACGAGCCGCCGACGCCCGCGCGATTGTTGTCCTCGCGGTTGCCGTCGGAAGCGAGCGTTCCCTGGACGAACCCGTAAGCGCGCCACTGCGGGCCGGGCTCGTAAGCGACCTGCGCGACCGCGTCGGTGCGCTCGCCCTGCTCCTGCGTCGCCGGAACGACCGGCGAGTGGTCTTCGCGCTTGTCGTCGCGGACGCCGGTCTGGACGCTCCACTTGTCGGTCACCTTGACGTGCAGGTCGAGCTCGAGCGACCGGTGGTCGAGCCCCTGGTCCTCGGTCGTCTGGTCGCCCTTCGCCAGGAGGCTCACGCGGCCGCCGATCGGGACCGCGAGCGTGCCGCCGTACTGCTCGGTGTCCTTGAGGGTTTGCTGGCCTTGCGCCGAGTATCCGGCGTCGCGGCTCTGGCCGTAGAGGGTGAGGCGGCCCTTCGCCCCCTTGAAGAAGTCGCCGAAGCCCATGCTCGCGTCCGCCCGGTAGGCCGAGGCGTTCGCGTCGGTGAACGCGGCGGGGTCGGTGCTCGAGAACGCGAAGCCGCCGTCGGTCGAGGACTGCGTCGTCGAGAGCGCGCCGTCGCTCCGGCCGCCCTGGACCCGGATCCACGAGTCGGTGCTCTTGCGAAGCGTCAGGTCGGCGGCGCCGAGGGTGCTGTCGGTGTCGCCTTCCTTGTTGGAGTTGCCGGTCACGCCGAGGCGCACGTGATCGCCGAACCAGTAGTGGGCCTGACCGCCGACCGCCGTGGCGCTCAGGTCGCCGACGCTCGGTGTGTACTCGTAACGGGCGACGAGATAGGCCTGGTTGCCGGAGAGCCCGCTCGTGCGGACGAGCAGGTTGTCGTCGGCGACCGACGACAGCGGCTGCGTCAGGAGGACGCGGCCCTGGATGTAGTCGATGTCGTAGTCGACGCCGGGCCGCAGGTCGACGACCCCGTTGACGATCTGCGAGTCCTTGTCGCGGATCTCGATGCGCACGCGCTCGGATCCGGTGAGCACGTCCTGGTGATGGAGGTAATAGAGTGAGCCGCCGGTGCCGAGGAACTCCTCGAAGCTGCCGACGGTGCCCGGCTGCGCCGCGAAGCCCTCGACGACCGCCTTGCGCTCGCCGAAGCTCGTCGTCGATTCCGAAGCAAAGCGGCCGGAGGCGCCGTAGAGACCGCGATCGACCTGCGCCAGCTCGTTGCCCGCGTAGTCGACCGTGAAGTTGCCCCACATCGCGTAGCTCGGCCCATGGCTCGCCTTGACGTAGAACTTGCCCTGCGTCGGCGCCATCTCCTCGACGACGCTGTCGTCGCCGAACGTCGGATAGGCGTAGTCGGGGTCGATGCGGCGGAAGAGCGACTGGGGGGACTTGTCGAGGAAGTTGCTGAAGATGTCGTGGATCGGCCCCTCGCCCGTGTCGGCGCTCGCGGTCAGGTTCCAGTGCTCGCTCACCTTCCCGTTGACGTAGAAGGCGAAGCGGCCGTCCACCGACGAGTCGAACGGCTGCGGGGCGTTCTCACCCTGGAGTTGATCCGCCGGCCCGCTCGAGTGATTCGCCGAGACGGTGACGTCGGCGATGCCCATGTAGAAGAGGTCGCGCTTCTTGAGCTCGAGGTCGCGGAGGTAGAGCGAGCCGTTCCCGGCGTCGTCCAGGACCGCGACCTCGACCGTGTGCGCGCCGGCCGGGAGGATCTCCTCCGCGGCGAAGCGACCCTGCGGATCGACCGGCACCTGGCGGCCCGCGACCCAGACGGTGTGACCCGCGGGGACGCCGCTGCCTTCGACCGTCACCTTGCCGCCGTCCGTCGGGATCTGATGACGGATGAGATCGCTCTCGCCGTAGGCGGCGAGGAGGTCCTGCGTTCCGTCGGTCGCCTTCGGCGCCTCACGCGTCAGCCAGAGGGAGTGTGCCTCGGTCTCGTCGAAGTGACCCTTCGCGTCGTAGGCGCGAAGCACGAACTTCAGCTCGCGCGTGGAACCCGCGAGGATCTGCGCCGGCGGCTGCCAGGTGGCCAGCCCCTCCGGATCGACCGCGACGGTCGCGAGCGGCACGGCCACGAGCGACTGGTCCTTGTCGAAGATCCGGACCTCGGCGCGCGCGATGTAGCTCTTGTAGTTGTCGTACATCCGGAACGTCACGGTCGACGCCGCGGGATCGTCCCCGCTCATCGCGAGGGCGACCGGATGCGCGGCGACGGCGAGGCGCGGCCGCGACTCGAGATTGTCGAAGCGGAACTGGATCCTCGCCTGGTCGAGCGCGACGTCGGTGCAGCGCTGCACGTCCGACGAGCTGACGCCCGGGTCGTCGATCGGCTTCCCATCGACGGTGATGCGCATGACGTTGAGGTCGTACGGGCTCTTCGGGTCGATCTCGTGATTCATCTTGGTGACGTTGATGGCGTCGTCGTCCAGGGGGACCGGCTCGTCGTAGACGACCTGGACGCGGACGAACGACCGCTCGCCGTCGGTGAACCCCGCGTTGACGACGTCGTCGGACTGGACGTCGCCCCGTCCTTCGTGCTCGGCCGAAGCTGACGCGAGCGCCGCGTCCGTCATGACGAGGTCCTGCGCGCGCCGCGCCCGGTCGGTGGAGAGGCCGATGTCGTCGCCGTACACGGTGGCGGTGCGGCGGTCGAGACGCTCGTTCTTCGTGTAGCCGACGAACCGGACGCGCGGGTTCCGGCGATCGGAGACCGCCGCCAGCGCGCGGGCCACGGCCGCCCCGTACCCGTCGGGCACCGTCGCGCGGCCGTTCGTGAGCTCGAGGTCGGCGATCGGTCCCCACGGCGGATCGAACACCTTCGTCGTCATCTCCTCGCCGGCGTCGCCGGGGCAGAGCTGAAGCTCGTCGGAGAGCTCCTCGAGCGGCTCGTCGTACCAGAACTCGACCTCGACGCGCCGGTTGAGCGCGCGTCCCTGGACGGTCTCGTTCGAGGCGAGCGGCGACGCGCTCCCGCGGCCGTCGCTGACGATCGCGGCGTTCGGCAGGCCGAGGGCCTCCTGCACCGCAAGCGCGACCCGGCGCGCCCGCGCCTTCGAGAGCGCGAGGGCGTCGCCGTAGATCCGCCGGTCACGCTCCCCGAGCGGGCCGTCGTCGGTGTAGCCGACGAGCTTGACGAGGACCTGCTGCTTGTCGTGAAGGTTCGTCCACGCCTGCCGGATTTGCTGCACGAACGCGTCGGGAACGGCGGCCTGGTCGTCCTCGTAGCGTAGCGGCACGACGAGGTTCTTGACGCGTGCGCGGCGCGCCATCCCTTCCTTGTAGCGGAGCAGGCAGAGCGCCTCCGTCCGGCAGACCTTGATCCGCTTGACGTCGCTCGGGGCGACGAACTCCTCGTCCTTCGTCCCCTGGCGGGTCTCGTCGTACCAGACCTCGACCTCGACACGCCGGTTCTGTCCGCGGCCTTCCTCCGTCTCGTTCGAGGCGATCGGCTGCGTGTCCCCCGCCCACTCGTAGGTGATCGCTTCGGGCGGCAGCCCGAGGCTCTTCTTGAAGTACTCGGCGACCTCGCCCGCGCGCTCGCGAGACAGGCCCATGTTGTCCCCGAAGACGTTCGCGAGCCCTTGGGAAAGGTGCTGCGAATCGGCATGCCCCACGAAGTGAACGCGGACGTTCTTCCGGTAGCGCATGCTCTCGAGGATCTTCGCGAGCTTGTCGACGTCGTCCGCCGGGATCTTCGCGACGCCCGACTCGAAGTGGATCGGCGGGACGACGTTCTTGAGCTTCACGGTCTCGAGCTGCTCGTGCGGAACGGCACGGGTCTCGAGCTTGTCGCTCCGGTCTCCCGCGAGGTCCTTCGGATCCTTCGACCACTGCTGGAACGTCTGATCGGTCGAGAGGTTCCGCTCGACCTGCTCGCCCGGCTTCGCCTCGTCGGCGCGGGCGAGGCTCGCGGCCGCGAGAAGGCCGAGAAGGATGATCCGGCGACGGTTGTTGTTCATACCGTTCACCGGCCCTTCGGCGTTTCGACGTGGGGCTGCCTGGACGGGGCCCCCTTGCGCCAGAAGATCTCTTGCTCGATCGTCAGCGGGTAGACCGCCGGGTCCCACTTCGCGGTGATCTGCCGCTTCACGTCCTCGACGCGCTTGCCGACGAGCGCGGCGTCCTCGGTGTCGGCGAGGTACGTAAGACGCAGCACCGCCGGCGCCTTGTGCAGCTCGCCCACGAGCAGGTCGATGCGCGGCCGCCAGGGAACGCGAATGTCGGTCGAGCCGGGCTCGAACGCGGCGTCCGAGAGGTCGATCGCGACGACGCGGAAGATCGACGCGCCGAAGTCGATGCCGAGCGCCTTGCCCCGCGTGGCGCGCTCGACGCGCTGCCCCGGCGTCGACATGCGGAAGCCGCTCGGCAGCGTCCTCTCGTCGAGCTTCAGGATGAAGTTGCTGCCGCGGTCCTCGTTCGGGACGATCGCGCAGGTGATGTGGTAGCGCCCGTAGGCGTCGGTCGTCGCCTGGAGGCCGCGCACGGTCACGAGGCGCACGCCTGCGATCCCGCCTTCGCCTTCGTCCTGCACGCCGTTCCTGTTCGCGTCGTTCCAGACCTTGCCGAGGACGTCGGTGCAGTCGAAGTTCGGGTCGGGCGCGACGCGGACCGTCGCCGTCGCCTCGCCGGAGATCGCCGCTCCGGTGAGGCCGTCCACGACGCGGGCCCGGTTGACGTACTCTCCTTCGCTCACGCCGGGGCCGACGGCGAGGAGGAGCTTGATCGTGCGCGACTGCGTGCCCGCCAGCGCGAGGCCGGTCCAGCGCAGCTCGCGGCCGGCGGCGGCGGGCTCCGCGGGCGTGCCGTCGACGAGCGCGGAGCGCGGCACGTACGTGAACCCAGCCGGGAAGTCGTCGACGACGCTAATGTCGGTGAGCAGCGCCCCCGACACGTTGTCGACGGTGATCGTGTAGGGCACGAGCTGCCCGCGGGTCACGTCGATGAGCGGCGTCGTCTTCGTGATCGCGACGGCGCCCGCGAGCTGCGGGTCGAGCGGGATGTGGTTGTCGAAGATCTGGCTCGTGCCGGGCGATCCGGTTCCGTCGAGCACGAGGTGGAGGTAGTAGATCGTCCCGGGCGTGCGGGCCTGGACCGCGGGAGTCGGTGCGTCCTGAGACGGCTCCGCCTCGCAGTAGAGGGTGGTCGACGGGATCGCGTCGCCGGCGCCGGCGGGACAAGCGGGCACCGAGAACGCCGCGGTCGCCGCGTCGGTGGCCGGCGGGATGATCTGCGAGGGACCGTTCACGTAAGACGAGCCCGGAGGCGCCGCGACCGCGATGACGTAGTCGCTTCCGCTCGGGCAGGCCGGGTCGCTGAAGTTGAGGTCGAACTTGTAGTAGCCGCTCCCGAGCGTGACCTGGCCCTGCTGGGCCGGATCGTCGAAGCAGCCCGCCGGCAGCGGCGCGCCGCCGCCGCCCTGAAGCAGCGTGAGCGTCGCCCCCCCGATCGGGATGCGCGCCATCGCGTTGTAGACGACGCCGTTCGGCGTGATCGGCAGGTTGAGGCCCTGGAGGTTCGCGCCGGCCGAGACGGTGACGCCCGTGATCCGCTGCGGTCCGTTCGTGAACGGCGAGGACGCGCGTCCCAGGGTGGCGGTCGTCGCGACGGCACCCGGGGCGCGGAAACGGATCTCGTACGGACTGCCGGAGACGTCGTTCGGCTCGACGTTGACGAACCGGTAGGCGCCGTTCGCGTCGGTGAGCGAGGTGTGGAGGATCTGGTTGTCGCGGTAGAGATCGACCGCCCAGCCGATGAGCGGGCGCTCGCCGGTGTCCTGAATCTGGTCGAAGTCGGCGTCGCGCCAGGCCGATCCGTTCAAGACCGCGACACCGGGCACGCCGCCGACCGCGATCGAGACGGACGCGCTCGCCGTCTGCGTCGGAGTGTTCCATGTGACGTCGGCCGTGTTCGTGACCACGGTGCCCAGAGCGAGGCTGGGATCGAGGGTGGCCCGGAACCGGAGCGTCACGGTCGCGCCCGGAGCGAGCGGGCCGTACGCGGTGCCGAAGTCGGCGGTGATCGTGGTACCGGCGACGGTGACTCCGGTCGCGGAGCCGTTCATCGTCGCGGAGCCGGGCACGTAGGCGAGCTGGCCGGCGGGGAGCGCGTCGGTGATGACGACGGTCAGCGCGGGGACGGCCGCGAAGTTCGTGACCGTGACGACGTAGTCGAGCTGCGCGCCCGGAATCGCCGGGCCGCCGCCGACCACCGAGACCTGCTTCGTGATCGAGAGCTCCTGGACCGCGCCGACCACGACGACCGTCGGCTGCGCGCCGTTCGCGGGGTCGCCGTCGCCGTCGGTGAGGAGATCCGGTAGCTCGACGCTGTGGACGGTCGCCTGGTTGACGATGAGCGTGCCGGCCGGGGTGCCTGGGACGACGCGTAGCTCGTACTGGACGACCGCCGAGCCGTGCGCGGGGATCGTGCCGACGGCGATTCCCGAGGCGAGCGGCGCCACGCCGCCGTCGGGCTGGCCGACCGCGGCGCCATTGAGCGTCGTGGTGTTCGCGACGTAGGTCGTGTTCGCGGGAACCGCGTCGATCAGCACGACGCCGGTCGACGGGATCGCCGCGGAATTCTGGATCGTGATCGTGTAGCGGAGGACGTCGCCCGGATCGACGACGCCCGGTGTCCCGAGGTCGACGGCGAGCGCCGCCGTCTTCGTCGCGTAGAGCAGCGGATGGTTGCCGACGACGTTACGCGTCGGGTCGTCGGGGATCGGCGTGCGAGGGTCGTCGGACGGCGCATCGACGATGCCCGGCGTCGCGCTGACGAACCCCTGGTTCGAGATGATCGTGCCGTCGAGGACGGCGGGGTCGATCACGACGTCGAAGACGATCGTCGCGGTGGTACCGACGGGCATCGAGCCGGGCGTCGGATCCGACGGCGGGTGAATCAACATGCCGGAGACGAGCGCCGAGGTCCCGCCGACGTCGGCGACGACCGCACCATTGAGGCGCGTGCTGCCCGCGACGTACGCCGTGTTCGCGGGGATGGCATCTCGTATGACGGCGCCGGTGGCGGCCGCGTTCCCGATGTTCTGGACGGTGATCGTGTAGCGCAGGGTCTCGCCGGCGAGGAGCACGTTCGGGTCGCCGGTCATGTCGGTCGAGATCTTCTGAACACGGAACGCCGGCGAGGCCTGGATCGTGACGCGGGTCGGATCCTCGTCTCCCGCGACGAGCGGGTCGGCCGTCCCGTTCACGTTCGGGTCGTCGCTCAGGGCGACGACCGTATTGTTCGGAAGCCGCGAAGACGCCTGGTTCGTGACGACCGTGCCGTTCGTGAGCGCCGGCGCCAGCCGGATGTCGAACTGGATGGTGAGCGAGCTGTTGGCGGGGAGGCTCAGGCTCCGGACGTCGAGAACGCCGGTGCCGTTCGTGCCGCCGTTCGCGCTCGTGCTGCCCGTGTTGGCCCCCGGGGGAACCGTGACGAGCGTCAGCGTGCCGGGCACGTACGCGGGCCCGGGGTTCATCGCCCCCATGTCGTCGAAGATCCGGAAATTGTTGAGCGGCTGGTCGGTCGTCCGGAAGCGCAGCGTGTACCGCAGCGTGTCGCCCGGAGCCGCGGTCGTCGTGGGATCGACTCCGGTGGTCCGGTCCGCGGCGGTCTTCTCGAAGAAGAACCCGGTGAGCGCCGTGTTGACGGTGAAGGCGTCCTGGAAATCGACGATGGCGGGCGTGCCGTCCGTCAACGTCCGGTTGTAGGCGACTCGGCTCGCGTTGCTGCTGTCGCCGTTGAACCATTGGATCGCGCCCGCGATGTTCGTGAGCGCGACACCGTTCTGCGTGTTGGCGTCGAGCTGCGTGCGGTAGTGGACGATGAGGCGCTGGCCGGCGGCGATCGATCCCGCCGCCGTGAGCATCTTCAAGTCGAGCCGGCACGCGGGAGCGGGAGACCAGCTCAGCGTGTAATCGACCCCCGCGGCGAGCGGTCCCTTGCCCGCGACCGGGGTCACGCCGTCGGCGGCGAACACCTGCGCGCTCTGGATCTCCGGCGTCAGGTCGCACATGCCGCCGGTGGCGCCGTTCGGGAGCAGGTCGCGCAGCGTCACGTCCCAGGCGTCGGAGAGCCCGGTGTTCGCCGTGTCGAGGGTGAAGGTCCCCCACTGGCCCAGGTTCATCGTGGCCGGCCCCGACTTGTCGACGGTGAGCACCGGCGCCGCAATCGTGAGTGGCGGCGAGATGCCGTTCTCGCCGGGAAGCGGCTGGTAGAACACGCCGTCGATGAGCCGGCCGAACTGCCAGGTCGCCGTGTTGACGAACTGCTTCCCGGGCGTGTTCACCGCCGGGTCGTCGTTGAGGACGACCGTGAGGTTGACCGCGAACTGCCGCCCGGCGTTGACGATCGGGATGCCGTCGAAGGTCAGGAAGCCGTTGTTGTTGGTGAAGGTGTGCGGGACCGGTGTGCCGTCGTCGAGCCAGGTGGCCGTCTCGCTCACCACGCTCAGGTCGACGCCGGTCGCCGTGAGGTCGTCCCAGACCGTGATGCTGTGGAGATCGTTGACGCTTCCCTGAGTGTCGATGACGGTGCCGGTGCCCGGGTCGAACAGCACCGGGATGACGAGCTTCCACGTGAACGGGACACCGATCGTGGCGGTCGTCCGGTTCGTCGGGACGTTCTGCTTGTCGATCTTCTCGACCGGGATCAGCAGGCTCAGGCAGTGCTGCTGGACCGAGGTCGACGAGCTGTTGACGAACCAGATCTTGTTGCCCTGCGCGTTGAGGTTGCAGGACATGTTCCCGGTGTGGACGACGTTGTCGAAGATGAGCAACGTGCTCGAGGGCAGGCTGCCGAACCAGCTGATGTTCGAGGTCAGAGGGTTCGATGCCGGGTAGTTCCGGATCGTGCACTCGCCGTCGATGTTGATCTGCGCCGGAGGGTTGGGGTAGTTGACGAAGCCGTCGATGATCCCGCCGGCCTGAGCAACGCAGTCGAGCGCGAGCGCCGGAGCCGCGGACAGCAAGCACACCGCGACGGCGAGGCCGACGACTGTCGCGAGTTTCTTGACGCTGAACCGCACGCGCTCCCCCGTTCTCGCTTCCGTAATCCGGTCAACAGAGCTCGGGGCCGCGGCAACAGCCCGATACGTCGGGCTGGATTCCGGCGGTCCCGCTGCCTTGGGGCCCCCATGGCCCGTTAGACCGGTGACTTTGCGTCGCCACCTTTCGATGGCTTTGCCTTTGTCAGAATCGAATCAGATGCGCACTCCTCCTGTGGTCATGCAGCCGGCAAGAAATCGATCGGATAGACGATGGTCAGCGCGGGCACGTCCTTCGCGCCGAAGTTGATCGCGCGCACGCGCTGGACGACCTGCGCCGCGAGCGCCGGTGCTTTCATGTCGGACGATTGCAGCGTGCACATCGACACGCTGCCGTCCGGCTCGATCGTCAGCTTCAGCACCATTTGACCCTTCAACGTCGGGTCGTTGCGCAGCTCTTCGTGGTAGAGCCGGTAGAACGACGACTTGTGCCGGTCGAAGACGATCTGGATCTCTTCGTCCGTGCGGCCCGGCTTCGCTCCCGGACCCCCGGTCGATCCGTCGGCGGAGCCCGACCCCGATCCGCCGTGGCCGCGCGAGCCGCCGCCTCCGCCGATCCCGGCGAGCGCGTCCGTGGCGCGTCCCACGGCGACGCCCTGCATCCCGCCGCCGCCTGCGCCGCCCGTGCCTCCGCCACCGCCGCCGACGCTCCGGCTGAGCGCCGCGGAGTTGATTCCGCCGCTTCCGCCCGGAACGGCGTTGAGCAGGTAGTCACGCGGCGAGCTCGTGTTCGCGTCGGCCGCTGCTTTCAGGTGCGCCTGGGCGCCGAGGCTGATCGAGCTCTTGTCGTCCGCCACGCTCGCGATCTGGTCACGGAACGCCAGGATGCCGGTGTTCCCCACCTTCGGCTTCGGCGGCGCCGCGCTCGGAGTCTCGGTCGCGCCTTCGGGCAGGCCCGGAGGGTTCGCGGCGAGCGGCGCTTCGGGCGCGGCCGGTGCCGACGGCGTCGGCACGTGGGACGGCGTCTTGGGCCCCGCGGGGAGCACGCCACCCTTCGGAAGGGGCAGCGCCGCGCGCAGTGGCAGCGGATCCGGCGGCGGAGGCGGTCGATGGAAGACCACCTCGACCTCATCGGGCTGCGCCATGCGGCGAAGCGGCCCGGCCGGTATCGCCAAAACCACCGCGGCCACCACGCCGTGAATCGCGAGGCTCTTCAGAAAGGCGCGGGATTGCAGGTTCGTCGCCACGCATCCACCTCACTCGGTCGTGATGACGCCGATCTTGAGATCGTCGACTCCCGACTTGGCGAGATCGACGATGCGGAGGACGCCCTCGTAGTTCAGGCGGTCATCCGCGGCGAGGAACAGCACACGCTGATCCCGGGGCCGGGCACCGAGAAGCTCACGCACGCGCGTGGGAAGCTCGGCGACGGGGATGTCCTTGTCGGCCAGGCTGACCCGGCAGTCGGCCGGGAGCCCTCGATGGGCCGGCGGCTCGAGGATGCCGCACGTCCCCGAAGCGATGCGCAGCACGACCTGCGACTGCTCGGCCGCCGTCGGGGCGGCCTCGACCGACGTGCGCGGGGTGTTGACGTCGTACCCCTCCAGCATGAGGGGGACGACGACCATGAAGATGATCAGCAGCACGAGCACGACGTCGACCAAGGGGGTGACGTTGATCTCGGACTGAAGACCGGTGTCGGAACTGCCGCTCATCTGCATGATCTCAGCCCCTCCGCGTGTGCGTGCCGGCGCGCTCGGCGATGAGGGCGACCCCATCGAAGCCGGCCTGCTCGATGGCGAGCATCGTCTGGCGGATCTCTCCGAACGGAAGCCGCGCATCGCACTGCAGCACGACTTTGGGGTTCTTCTCCGCTCCCGCGGCCGCACGGAGCCCATCGCCGAAGCTCGCCGCCGGGACCTGCTTGTCCTCGATCCAGAGCACGCCCTTCTCGTCGAGCGTGACGAGGATCCGGTCGCTGGTCCCCTGCTGCGTCGGCCTCTCCGTCGCCGGCAGGTTGATCTCCGGCCCCGGCCCCTTCTGCATGTTGGGGGCCATGACCATGAAGATGATCAGCAAGACCAGCACCACGTCCACGAGCGGCGTGACGTTGATCGTCGAGCGGATCTTGGGGATTTCACCGAGTCGCATGGAGTTCCTTGTGCGTCTTGAACAGGACGTTCACGATCTCGTTCGAGGCCTGGTTGATCTCGACCTGGAAGCGCTCGAGGTCCCCCGTGAAGTGGTTGAACGCGACGACCGCGGGGATCGCGACGAAGATGCCGAGCGCGGTCGCGACGAGCGCCTCGGCGATACCGCCGGAGACCGCCGCCATCCCGCCGGAGCCGGTGGCCGCGATGCCGCGGAAGGCGTTGATGATCCCGACGACCGTTCCGAAGAGGCCGATGAACGGCGCGGTCGATCCGATCGTCGCCAGGGAGCTGAGGCCGCGGCGCATCTCGATGAGCGCCTCGATCTTCGAGTGCTCGAGCGCGCTCGTGACCAGCTCCTCCTGCGTCTCGGAATCGCTGCCGCACTCCTTGGCGCCGGCGAACTCCGTGAGGCCGGCGGACACGACCTGCGCCACGTACGAGCTCTGATGCTGCTTGGCGGCGACGATCGTTTCCTTCACCTCACCCGCGCGGAGGGACTTCGCGAAGGCGGGGCGAAACATCTGCCATTGCTTCTGGGCCGCGCGGAACTTGCGGTACTTGTCGAGGATCACCGTCACCGAGAAGACCGAGAGCACGGCGAGGCACCCCATGACCGCGAGGCCGAAGAGTCCGACGTTTCCCAACAGCTCCGTCAAGCTCATGACTTGCTCCTAGGCGCCGCAGGGGGGCGCGTCGTTTCCGATCGAATCTCGTAGTAGCTGAGCGCTCTCAGGAAGACCTCCCGGTCGACCGGGGTCTTGGAGTCGTCGAGCAACGGCGCGATCCCGAGCGCGTCGCCCAGCTCCGAGCTCTTCCACGGGACGATGACCAGCGCCTTCGGCGCCTCCTGGTTGCCCAGGATCGACATGCCGTCGAGCGTCTTCGGGTCTTGCTTCGCCGGCTCCTTCGCCGGAGGCTTCTTGTCGTCGGCGAGCGCGACGCCCGCGACGAGGAGCAGGAGGCATACGCTCTTCTTCATGGCTTCACCTCTCGCGACCGCAGATCGGCGATCCACTTCCCGACGTCCGGATCGTCGAAGACGAGCCGGCGATACGCCTCGTAGTGCGCGAGCGCGCACGACATGTCTCCGAGGTAGAGGTCGCAGAGAATGGCGAGGTTCTTGTGCGCGTAGTGGTAGTCCGGGAAGGCCGCGAGCGCGGCCTCGTAGCTGGCCCGTGCCTGCGCGAACTCTCCCTTCCGCCGCTGCACCATGCCCAGCTCGTTGTAGGCGGCGGGATGGCGCGGATTCAGCTCGAGCGCCTTCGTGAGCGTCGCCTCGGCGCGGTCGAGATCGCCGGTGCGCGCATAGGCGATGCCGAGATCGATGAACGCCGGCGTCAGCGTCGGCGCGCGCTCGGTCACCTTCGAGAGGATCGCGATCGCCTGGTCGTACTTGCCCGTCTCGGCGAGCCTCTCCGCCGCCTCGTAATCCGAGCGCACGTCGCCCGCCGCCTTCACGCGCTGCGTGATCGTGAAGCCGCTCGCATCTTTCGCGACCTCCACCTTGGCGAGCTTTTCGGCCGCCGGCGAGACCGTGGCGGCGAGGAGCACGCTGAGGACCATGTGCGTTTTCATGGCGTCACCAGGCGGGCGGTGTCGGTCGAGGAGGCGGCGTCCGTGTCGCCCTGAATCGGCCCATAGATCAGCGACACGGGCGTGCGATAGACGAAGGTGTCGATCGCGCCGAGGAAGCCGCCGCTCACTTCGCTCTTCGCGTAGCGTCCCGGCAGCAGCACGGCGAGCTCGCCGAGGCTCTTCTGGGTCCAGTCGTTGAGCACGCCGGTTTGCAAGAGCTCCAGGTTCTTCTCGTGGAGCGCGATCGCCTTCTGCTCGAGCGGGAACGCTTCCTTGTCGAGCGCGGCGTCGTACTCGTCGCGATCGGCCTCCGCGAGATCGGCCGGCCGTTCCGATTCCATCAGGGACCGGCTGAACTCGTGGTAGATCTCCGCCATGTAGAACGTCGCCGCGGCGGTCGCCTCCGCGATCTCGTACTCCGTCAGCTTGCTCATCGCCGCGAGGGCGGCGTCCATCCGCTGCTTCTTCTCCTTGAGGCTCGCCTCGAACGGCTGGCGCAGCTTGACCGCCGCGAAGTCCTGCTCGACCGCGATCGCGAGGACCAGGGCCGAGCGCGAGGCGATCGTCCGCGTGCGCTGGGTCCGGTCCGCCCCCGCTTCCGCCTCGACGCGCACGATCTCTTCGAGCTCCTGGCGGTACTTTCCGTCGTCGTGCGACGCCTTGTGGATCTCCGCGATCTTGAGGCGCGTCTCGAGCGCCGGCTCGACCGGCTGCGGGAACTCCTGGACGTAACGCGTGTACGCTTCGAGCGCCTTCTCCTGGGTGCCGGACTGCGCGTGGAGGTCGCCCGCGACGAGCAGCGCTTCCTGGCGGAGCGCCGTGTCCTTGGAGTCCGACGCGACGCGGTCGTACTCGTCGGCGGCGCGCCCGAGCTGGCCGTTCTGCCGGTAGGCGAGCGCGATCTGACGCGTCGCCTCGTGCTCGAGCGGATGATCGGGGAAGGCGTCGCGGAACCCTTCGAGCACCTTCGCCGCCGCGGTCCAATCCTCGAGCGACATGAGCGCGGTGCCGGCGTCGTACTCGGCCGCGGCGCGGATCGTCGACGTCGGCGCGGCCGTGCGGATCCTCAGGAAGTGATCGGCGGCCGCACGGTAGTCCTTCGCATCCCGCGCCGCCTCGCCCTGCTTGTAGATCGAGGCCGCCAGGTTGTCCACGAACTCGGCGTGCGACGCGTCGTCCTGCGGCGTCGCCGCGAGGACCTGCGTGTACGCCTTCTCGGCGCGCGGGTAGTCGGCGAGCTCGAACGAGCCGTGAGCGACCACGATCCACGCCGAGCGCCGGATCGCGCCTTCGGCGCCGGGGTACGAGTCGACGACGCGCTGGGCGATGGCGACGCCGTTCGGAAAGTCCTTCAGCTCGTAGAGATCGTCGGCGGCCGCGCCGAGGATCGCCGCCGCGCTCTCGTGCGCCGGGAAAGCGTCGGCGAACTTGATCGAGCTTGCCACCGTGTCGCGCTTGACGGCCTCTTGCCGGTCGGCAGGGGCGATCTTCAGCGCCTCGCGGTAGGCGTAGACCGCCGCGTAGCCGGCCGCGGCCGACTGCTCGTGCGCCGGGTACTCGTACGCCGTCCGCTCGTACTCCTTCGCCGCTTCGCCGAAATCCTTGTTCTCGAGGAGGAGGCCGGCGAGCTCGTAATCGATCTGCGGCGACGACGGATCCTTCGGGAAGGCCGTGAGATAGTCGCCGTACCAGCGCCGGGCCTCGCGATAGGCGGCGGTCTTCTCGGCGGGGTCCTGCGCGCTCTGGTACTGCGCGTGGTAGTGGCTCGCGAGGTCGGTCAGGTTCGTCTTGAGGTAGGCGAGCACTTCCGGCGACTCCTCCGGCTTGAAGTGCGTCCAGTAAGGCGCCGCGAGGCCGTACGTCGCGGCGAAGTCCCGCTTCGCCTCGAGGACGAGCTTCGGGAACCCGCCCTGCGTGAAGGTGTCGATGACGCGCATGCTGAACTTCGGCGCCGACTTGTGGAACGGATAGAGCGCGACGAACGCCTTGAACGTGCCCGCCGCGTCGTCGTAGCGCAGCTTCGCGAGGTAGTGGTCGCCGAGGTTGTTGTAGATACGGTCCTCGTAGGACCGGTTGCCGAACTTGGCGAACCAGTCGCGAACGGTGTCGGTCCCACCGCCGAGGTTGCTGAAGCTCAGGCTGATGACGCGGAACGTGTCGGCGACGCGGCGCTCGTCGTCCTCCTCGTGCGTCGCGTCGAAGTCGTAGCCGATCGAGACCTTGTAGTCGAGGAGCGCCATGTACTTGCCGAGCGCGTCCTCGTAGAGATCCTGCTTGTAGAGGGTCCAGCCGAGCTTGTAGAGCGCCAGCTCGTAATAGGACGACTTCGCGCCCATCGCGGTGATCGCGCCATAGGCGCTCTCGGCGTCGCGGAAGCGCCGGCGCATGAAGAAGTACTCGCCGCGGCGGTACTGGACCTCGTCGACGTGCGGCGAGCTCGGGTTGGCGCGGATGAGACGCTCCATCGTCGCGATCGCCTCGTCGGTCTGGCCCAGCTCGTCGAACGCGCGCGCCTTCTGATAGAGGATCTGGTCGCTGTCCTTGTAGTTCGGGTAGTCCGCGAGGAGCTTGTCGTAGAGCGCGATCGCCTCCCGCGGCCCTTCGGGATCGGCGGCCTGACGGTCCCAGGCGACCTCGCTGCCCGTGGTCGTGCGCTGCTCGAAGTCCTCGTCGGACTCGCGGGCGCCGGCGGGCAACGGCGCTTGCGCCTTCGCCGCCGTCGGCACCGCTGTCGGCGGCTTCTGGAGCCCGAACTGCTTCTCGAGCTTGAGATCGGCGAGGCGGCGCATCGCCTCCGGCGTCATCGAGGTCTCCGGCGTCTCGTCGAGAAACTTCCGGTAGCCGGACATCGCCTGATCGAGGCCGCCTTCGACCTTCGCATCCTTCACGTCGGGCTTGACGCTCCGCAGCTCGGCCAGCGTCCCCGTCTTCGGGGCCTCGTGATGCGCGGGAGCGCAGCCGGCGACCAGGACCGGCACGACGACGGCGACGAGGGCGCGGCGGCGCATCACCGCTTCTCCTCGTCCGCGGACTGCGCGCGCGCCGCACGGTCGTAGCTGTCGGCGACCGCGTAGCGCGCCTGGGTCTGTTGCGCCGCGAGGCGCGCGCGGCGCGCGGTGAGCTGATCGATCGCGGCCGTCTCGATCTGCCGCCCCTGGCGGGCGATGAGACCGTCGACCCCTTGCTCCGCCTCGCCGACGCGCTCGCGCAGTCGCGCGATCGTCACGTCGTAGCCGGCATAGCTCTGCGTCGCGGCTTGGCGCGCTCTCACGAACGCGTCGTACTGGTGCGTGAGGGTGTCGATGCCGGCGTTCAGCTCGTTCAGGTGCACGAACGCCGCGGACAGGCGCGCGGGGTACTCCGACGCGAGACGCCAGGTGATCGCGCCGCGCAGGCGGGCGACCCGTGCGCGCGTCGCGGCGTCGGAATCCCCGAGCCGCTTCTCGATCGCGGCGAGGCGCTCGCCGGCGATCCGCTCGTCGGCCGTCGCGAGCTGCTCGGGCCTCGGCGCGGTCAGGAGCGCCTGGAGGCGCTTCGCGGCGCTCCGGCGCTGCTCGAGACGGAGGCGCATCCGCGAGTCCAGCTCGCGGAACTGCGCATCGACCGCCGGGAGCAGCGGCTCGTAGTTCTCGCGCCGGAGCCGGATGATCTCCTCGAACGCGTCGAGGCCCGTCTTCCAGGCGGCGAGCTTCGTCTTCAGATCCTCGAGATCGAGGTAGTTGCTGAGCGCCGTCTGGAACTCGTGCGACGCCATGAGCTCGGTGAGGTAGAAGGTCTCGGGCTCGCCGGGAAGCGTCCGAAGACGGACGACCCAGCCCGCGTCCTGGCGGCTCTCCTCGCGGGTGAGCGCGCCCAGGAACCGTCCTTCGCGGATGCTGGCGATCGACGCGTCGACGCGCTCGATCTGCCCCGAGAGCTGCTCGAGCGCGCGCCCGTAGAGGAGCGCCGCGCGGCCGTGGAGGTTCAGGCTCTCGTACGCCGACGGGAGCGCCAGCATCGCCTCTTGCACCGCGGCGTCGGTCGGATCGCGATCGGCGAGCACGCCCCACGGCACGAGCGCGCGGTCGTACTGCTTCGCCGACGCTTCGGCCCAGCCCGCGCGGAGGAGCGCCTGGTTCGAGAACGGACCGTCGAGCCGCACGCGGTCCAAGGACTGCTTCGCCTCGTCGAAGCGCGACCCTTCGAAGAGCATCGCGCCGAGCACGAGGTTCGTCTTGTCGCGGATGGCGAGCCCCGCCGGGTCGCCGGCCGCAAGCTGGCCGGCGCGGTCGAGCTGCTTCACGGCATCGCCGGTCCGGCCGTCCTCGAGGAGCGCGATGCCGAGGTTGTACGCGACGAAGCCCGACAACTTCGGATCGCTCTTCACGCCCTCGAGCACGAGGGCGGCGTCGTGCGGCTTTCCCTGCGCGAGATCGACGCTCGCGCGCAGGAACTCGACGTCGTCGACGATCTCCGCCGGCATCTTTCCGTGGATCCGCGCGAGCGCCTCCTGCGCATCGCCCCACTGGCCCTTCTGGAAGTGGATGCGCGCGAGGCGGAACGCGGCCTCGTTGCGCACCGACTCGTCGACCGACGCCTCGAGCACCGCCTTGATCGCGCGCCCGGCGCGGAGGTGCATGCGGTAGTCGAGCTCGAAGTCGCCGACCGAGAATTCCGCGTCGCCGATGTGGTAGTGCAGCGTGTCGCGAAGCGGATCGTCGAGCCCGTGGTACATCGCGAGCTCCGTGTCGAGACGCTGGAGCGCGTCGAAGTACTGCCCCTGGTAGGCGTGGAACAGCGCATCGCCGAAGAAGAGGTCCTTCAGATCGGCGGAGACGCCGGGGCGGGCCGCGAGCGCCGCGGCCAGGCCGATTCCCAGGAGGCGGGGCGACGGACGCACCGGATCACCACTCCTCGAGCGCGACCGGCGTGCTTCCGGACCCGGCCACGCGCAGACCCACGAGCTTGGGTTTCACGTCCTTGCGAAAGGCGAGGTGCTCGGTGCGGTTGACGTCGGCGCCGCCGTCGAGCTTCCCTTCGACGACGACGTCGAGCTTGTGCTCTCCCGTCGTGACGTTGCCGACGTAGAGACGCTGCACGCCGCCTTTGCGCAGGGCCTCGAGCTCCTTGAAGCTGTAGATGTACTCGGCCGCGCGCTGCCCGTCGATCGTCAGTCGCACCGCGTCGAGGCGCATCGTGTCGCCCTTCGCGAGCGCGACGAAGACGGCCACCTCGGTGCCCGACGGATAGAGCAGCTTCTCCTCGAGCCGGCTCAGCTCCTGCGCGATGCCGAGGACGTCGGATTTCATCGCCTGAACTTGCTCGTCCAGGCCCGGAGGTGGCGCCTGGTCGCTCTTTTGCGCGCGGGCCGCCACGCTCATGCCACAGAGAAGGGCAGCGCAGAGGATCACGCGGCCTCGCGTCCGAACCGGTTCGCCCATGACGTTCCTCGTTTCGCTCACGAAGCGCTCGAGCGGGCAACAGCGATCCCGCTCGGCCGTGAGGGCGCCCCCCTCCTCGGCTCGCGGAGGGATTGCAACGCCTCTGCCAGGAATGGAATGTGTGGGAGTGACCGGCCCGCGAGGAGCGCGGTTTAGGAATTCCGGACGCGGCGGCTACGAATCCCGTAACTCGGATTCAAGGACGTATGCGACGGAGTTAACGGAAGTTCACCTTGATCGTCGTGACCGCGCGGGCGCGCGAAGGCACGCGCACGACGTCGCCGTCGATGGGGAGATCCTTTCCGTCTTCTTCCAGGAAATTCGTCGCGCGCGCGCGGCTCGGCTCGCGGTCGAACGTCACCGCGGCCGTCGTGTCCTCACCCTTGGGGTCGTACCATTGAACGACCCATGCGTTCGAGTCCTCGGCCTTCTTGAGAGTCGTGAGAACGAGCGAATCGGGGGCGAGACGGACGAACGAACGGCGGGGCGATTCCCCTCGGTGCGCCGTCTCGACGACGGCGAGGAGCGGGTTGTTCATCTCGTAGCCGCGGCGCACCGTGGCCGCGCCCGAGATCCCGCCGGCGTGGGGAAGGAGAGCGTAGTCGATCGTGTGCTTGCCGCGGTCCGCCGTCGGGTCGGGCCATTCCGGGGAGCGGAGGAGCGAGAGACGCATCGTGTTGCCCTTGATGTCGTAGCCGTACTTCGACGTGTTGAGGAGGCTGACGCCGAACCCGTCCTGAGAGAGGTCGGCCCAGCGCTGCGACGGCACCTCGACCTTCGCCTTCTGCCACGCGTCGCCCATTCCCGTCGAGCGCTCGATCGTCCCGTACGGGATCTCGTAGGTGGCGACGTCGCTCTTGACCGCGACGGGGAAGGCAACCTTGAGCATCGTCTTCGTCTCCCACCAGTCGACCGCGGTCGTGAAATCGACGCGATCGGATCCGGCGTCGAGGACGATGTCCTGTGTGAAGAACGTGGACGGGAAGTCCTCGGTCGGGAAATCCTTCTTCGTGCCCGGCTTGAGGTAGTCGCGCTTGAGCCGGACGACGGCGCGGACCGGTCCGCGCTCGATCACCTCCGCCCCACGGAAGGTCGAGGGGAACTCGGTGCCGGTGAGACCGACGTTCCACGCGTCCCACGCATCGGGCTTGTCTTCGAGAAGCTGAAGCTGGTTTCCGGGGCCGGCGAGCACCTCGCGACCCGACTTCTTGTCGACGATGCTCGCGATCCAGCCGGTCTTCGCGTCGATGCGCACGCGGAGCGCGTCGTTCTCGAGGGTGTCGGCGGTGACGGAGAGGGACGTCGTCGCCGCGGCCTTCTGCGGGCGCAGGTCGTAGACGGCGTAGCCGAGAGCCGGAACGCGCGCCCGGAAGATCACGTCGCGCTGGTAACGGCCGTTCGCGAGGACCTGCGACGGAAGCTCCGTGCTCCCGTCGAAGACGGCGACGTCGCCTTCCATCCCTGGAGGAAGCGTGACGCGGACCACGTCGCTCCGCTCCCATCCCAGCGCGTTGAAGACGACGACCGGCGCCCCTTTCGACGCTGACGTGTCGGCCTTCGATGCGATCGCGTGGAGCGCTCCGTCGAGCACGTGGTTCCCGATCGTCTCGGCGTCGCGGTAGTGCTCGCCGGCATCGATGTAGTTCTCGCGGATGCCGGAGCCCGGCAGGAGGTCGTGGAACTGCTCGAAGAGGACGTTCCGCCAGGCGTCCTCGAGGCCGGCGTTCGAAGTCCCCGCGAGCGTCGAGAGCTTCTCGGCGTTCGTCAGGAGGACCTCGTCGCGGCGGTTCGAAGACTTCATCTTCGCCTGGGTCGTGTAGGTGCCCTGGTGGTACTCGAGGTACAGCTCGTCCTTCCAGACCGGCACCTTCGAGAGATCCTGCGCGCGGAGCCACGAGAAGTAGCTGCCCGCGTTCCCGTGCTCGATCGTCGGGTAGAGATCGAGCTTCCGCAGCTTGTCGATCCGGTCGAGCATCGCGAGCGAGGGACCGCCGCCGTGGTCGCCGACGCCGAAGAGGACGAGCATCTTGCGGAAGCCGCTGTTGGCGTCGTGCTGCCGCAGCCAGTCGACGAGCTGGAACGGATCGTCGACCTCGTTCACGTAGTCGAAGGGGAAGTACGTGAGGACGCGCGAGCCGTCCGGCGCCTGCCACCAGAACACGCGGTAGGGAAAGACGTTCTTCTCGTTCCATCCGATCTTCTGCGTCACGAACGCGCCGATCCCGGCGTTCGCGTAGAACTGCGGAATGTTCGCGTTGTAACCGAACGAGTCGGGGTTCCACCCGATCGTGACGTCGGCGCCGAGCTTCTGCCGGAAGTAGCGCTTGGCGTAGAGGAGATGGCGGGCCCACGACTCGCCCGACGGGAGGTTGCAGTCGGGCTCGACCCACATCCCGCCCACGACTTCCCAGCGTCCGTCCTGGACGCGCTTCTTGATCCCGGAGAACAGCTCGGGATCGAACCGCTCCATCCATTCGTAGTACGCCGCGGCGCTCTGCGTGTACGTGAAGTCCGGCCGCGCGTCGAACATCTTGAGCACGGAGCCGAACGTTCTCCGGCACACCTCGACGGTCTCCTTCTCGCGCCAGAGCCAGGCCGCGTCGATGTGGGCGTTGGCGGCGAAGTGCAGGGTGTAGGAGTGGACGAACTTGGCGATCGGCGGAAGCTCGCGGCGCAGGGCGGCGAGCGACGCGCGGAACGCGGCGAGGTCGCCGCGCTCGAGCGATGCGGTGTCGACCTTGGCCGCGAGTTGCTGGAGCAGGTCGTTCAGCCGCCGCTTCTCCGCGGGGTCGGCGGTCGAGCGGTCGGTCCCGGGGTCGATCCGGTTGCGCGCACTGGTTTGATACGTGTCGAAGCCGAGGAGCTTCTGCGCCACGCGCAGGCTGATGCCGAGCCCCTCGATCTCGTCCTTCGCCTCGGAAGGCTCGGCCAGCTCGAAGTCGGCCTGGAGCAGCCGCAACGGGCCGCCGGTGTTGATCGCGTGGATCGCGAGATGGAGAACGTCGCCCGGCTTGACATCCTGACTCAGCGTGAAGGAACCGCTCCAGTCGAAGCGGCCGAGGTCCTTTCCATTCACGAACAGGAAGCCGTAGTCGTCGACGGTCACCTTGAAGGTGAGCGGCCCGTGCGGCTTCCGGCCGGCGACGCTCTGGGGCACGACCACGGTCTTGCGCATCCAGCAGGAGTCGACGCGCAAGCTCTCGTCGATGCCGAGCGGCTTCCAGCCGCCGTCGTCGTAGTCGTCCTTCGCCGGGTCGTTCCCCTCGATCGGCCCCGGGCTCACCTTCCATCCGCCGAGATGCGTCATCGTCAGCTCGTCGAAGCGCGCGACGAGCTTGTCGACGGCGGTCTCCGCGCGTGCGACACCGATCGAGACGAGAAGGACGACTCCCGCGATCATGGAGCGACCGGTCATGTGCGTCTCTCCCGCAGCCGGTCGAGGAGCACGGCGAGGAGGATCACCGCGCCCACGACGACTTGTTGCACGTACGAGTTCACGTTCAAGAGGTTGAGCCCGTTCCTCAGGATCGCGATGAGCATCGTGCCGAGGAACGTGCCGGCGACCGAGCCGCGGCCTCCGGACAAGCTCGTGCCGCCGACGACGACGGCGGCGATCACGTCGAGCTCGAGCATCAGGCCGGCGTTCGGCTGGCCCGAATTCATGCGCGAGGCGAGCAGGACGCCGCCGAGGGCGGCGAGACCGCCGCAGAGGACGTAGGTCGATGCGACCACGCGCGCGGTCCCGATTCCGGCGAGCCGCGCGGCCTCGGCGTTGCCGCCCACCGCGTAGACGTGACGACCCCAGCGCGTGTGCTTGAGCGCCGCGTGCGCGACGACGAAGACGAGGACCATGACGATCGACGGAAACGGGACCCCGGCGAGACGTCCGCCGCCCAGGCCCGCGAACCCCGGCGGCAGGTCCCAGACCGGACGCCCCTCGGTGGCGACGAAGGCGAGACCGCGCTCGATCGTCATGAGCGCGAGGGTGACGATGAACGGGGCGACGCCGAGGCGCGTCACGAGCGCTCCCGCCACGACGCCGGAGACGAGGCCGATGCCGAGCCCCGCCGCGATCGCCGTCGCGTACGCGTGGCCGCCCGCGAGCGCCGCGGTCGTGGCGATGCCGGCGACCGCGACGACCGACCCGACGGACAGGTCGATGCCGCCGGTGAGGATGACGAACGTCATGCCGGCGGCGACGATCGCCGTGATCGAGGCCTGGAGCGAGACGTTGAGCAGGTTCTCCGCAGTGAGGAAGTGGGGCGAGAGGAACGAGAGCGCCGCACCTTCGATGACGACGGCGGCCGCGATGGCCGCCTCGCTGCCGCGCAGCCTCACGCCGCGGCGCCCGGTGCCGCGAGAGCGAGCAGACTCTCCTGCGTCGCCTCGCGCGCGAGCACCTCCCCGGCGATCTTCCCCTCGCGCATGACGAGCACGCGGTCGCAGATCCCGAGAACCTCGGGCAGGTCCGAGGAGACGACGAGGACGCCGATCCCCTCCTCGACGAGGCGCCGGATGATGAGGTAGATCTCGCGCCTCGCACCGACGTCGACTCCCGCCGTCGGCTCGTCGAAGATGAGGACGCGTCCCTCGGTCTCGAGCCACCGCGCGAGCACGACCTTCTGCCGGTTCCCGCCCGAGAGCGCCCCGACCGGCCGCTCGACGTCGGCCGGCTTGATCTGGAGCTCGACGGCGCGCGCGCGGGCCGCCGCGGTCTCGCGTGAGCGCGAGAGCAAGCGGCGCAAGCGCGCGAGCGTGATGTTCTCCCGCACGTTCATCGTGCCGACGAGGCCGAGACGATCGCGGTCTTCCGTGAGGAGACCGATCCCGAGCGCGATCGCCTCGTGCGGCGAGCGCGGATCGATCGGGCGTCCGTCCAGTCGAAGGCTCCCCGACGTCCGCCGGTCGGCGCCGAAGATCGCGCGCACCACCTCACTGCGCCCGGCGCCGACGAGCCCCGCCATCCCGAGCACCTCGCCGCGTCGCAAGGTGAAGCTCACCGGACCGGCCCGCCCTGCCACGAGCCGGTCGACCTCGAGAACCGTCTCGCCCGGCGTCGACCGTCTCTCCGGGTACTCGTCGCCGAGATCGCGCCCCACCATCGCGCGGATCAGCGCGGGACGATCGATCTCGCCGGCGCGCGCGGTCGCGACGTGCTCGCCGTCCCGAAGTACCGTCACGCGATCGGCGAGGGCGAAGATCTCGTCCAGGCGATGCGTGATGTGAATGACGCCGACGCCTTCCGCTGCGAGCCTGCGCACGACGCGGAACAGCCGCTCCGCCTCGTGCGGCGTGAGCGGCGCGGTCGGCTCGTCGAGCACGAGGATGCGCATCCGCCGCGAGAGGGCCCGCGCGATCGCGACGAGCTGCCGGCGCGCGAGGTCGAGCGCCTCGACAGGCGTCCCGGGATCGATCGGCTCACCGAGCTGCGCCAGGAGCGCCTCGGTCGCGCGCGTGAGCGCGGCGCGATCGAGGATCCGTAAGCCCCTCCGTCGCGGCTCGTGCCCCAGGAAGACGTTCTCCGCCACGGTCAGGTGCGGCACGAGGTGCAGCTCCTGGTGGAGGATGCCGATGCCGAGCGCGAGCGCGTCCGCCGGCGAGCGCAGCGACACCGGCGCTCCTTCGAGCGACACGGTCCCGGAGTCGCATGCCGTCGCACCCGAGAGCACGCGCACGAGGGTCGACTTCCCTGCTCCGTTCTCGCCGGCGAGCGCGTGGATCTCGCCGCGCTCCAGCGTGAAGTCGACCCGGTCGAGGGCGCGCGTCGTGCCGTAGCTCTTCGTGATCTCCCGCATCGCGAGGAGCGGGGACAAGGTCATCGCGGCGCCGCGCTCGAAAGCGCCGCCTTGTCCACGATGCCGACCGGCACCGGCACCACCTTCGGAACCGGCTTCCCGGCGAAGTGATCGCGGATCTCGTCGATCGTCGCCGCCCCGATCTTCTTCGGGTACTGGACCACGTCGGCCGCGAGCGCCTCGCCCTTCTTGATCGCGTCGACCGCCGGCTCGGTCGCGTCGTAGCCGACGATCACGATCCCGTCGCGCTTGAACTGGCGCACCGCGTCGAGCGCGCCGAGCGCCGAGTCGTCGTTGATTCCGAAGATCCCGCGCAGGTCGGGATGCGCCTGGAGGACGTCGGACGCGGCCTCGAGCGCGCGGTCGCGCACGCCTTGCCCGTTGACGTCGGCGACGACCTGGATCCCCGGATGCGCCGCGATCGCCTCGCGGAACCCCTTCACGCGGTCGAGCACCGAGGTGATGACCGGCTGGTTGATGATCGCGACCGCCCCCGATCCGCCGATCGCCTTCGCGAGGTATTCCCCGGCGAGACGTCCGCCGGCGACGTTGTCGGACGCGACGTGGCAGACGACGTCGCCATCCTTCGCGGCGATGTCGGCCGTGAAGACCGGGATGCCGGCGGCGTTCGCCTTGCGGATCGCCGGCCCGACGCCGCTCGAATCGACCGGACAGACGACGATCGCGTCGACCCTGCGGGCGACGAAGTCCTCGATCTCGGAGGTCTGCTTGCCGAGATCGAAGTCGGCCGCGGTCACGACGAGCTCGTACCCGGGCGACTTCGCGGCGTCGCGGAGGCCCTCCTCGAGATCGCGGTAGAAGAGGTGACCCCGCGTGAGCAGGGTCACTCCGATCGTCTTCGTCGCCGCCGGCGCGTGTGCCGACTTTCCGCCGCAGGACAGCAGCGCGGGCAGCAGCAAGCAGGCGGCGAGGCGTCTCATGGCGCGGCGCTCAGTCTGCCACGCCTTTCCCGGAAGTCGGGCGAGCGCGGCGCAGCAAAGTTGTTTCACGCTTTTCCTCATTGACAGCGGCGACCGATGGGGTGTTAGCTACCGGCCGTTTGCGCAACTTGGCGCAGCACAGGAGGTGTCGATGAACGAGAGCAAGACGGTGGTGTTGGATCTCGAGATCGATGAGATCGAAACGCGGGAGAAGGCGAGCGGGACGTGCACGTCGTCCACGACCTCGCCCCGTTGCACCTGCATGTGCATCTTCCCCACAACACTCGCCAAGGACACGTTCAAGTAGTCTCTGAACGCGGCGCGGAGGGATCGCACGACCATCGCTCCCTCCGCGCCGGAAAAAACGCCCCGCCCCATGCGTGACGCGCTCGCCGTCTCGATCCCCTCCCCCAAGGCTTCCCAAGACGCCGTGATCCGAGGCGAGATCGCCCTCGTCATCGCGGCGCTCGCCGGAGCGACCGAGCTCGAGGCGATCTCGTTCGAGCGATTCAACAAGCCCGATTGGGGGGTCAGGCTCCGCGTCCTCGGCGCGCGCTCCTGGCTCGACGATGTCGTGCGGCCGGAGATCGAGCGCCACCTCGCGGCGACGACGTTCGCGTTCGGCGAGCCGGCCGCGGAGGACAAGTGGGTCGGCGGCCGCGAGGACGAAGATCTCTTGATGGCGTTCGACCACGCCGACACCGCGGCGTGCTTGGCGTTCCTCGAGGCCGAGGCCGCAGGACGGCTCGAAGCGTCGCGCGCCCAGTGGAGCCTCCACGTCGTCGAGGCGATCCTCGGTCTCTTTCCGCTCCGCGCCGACGAACGTCTCGCCTTCTACCGCCGCGGATGGGAATGGACCGCCGAGTCGGGGCGCTGGGACGACGAGGTGTTCGCGATCCTCGACGGGAAGTACGAGGCGCAGGAGAGCATGCTGCGCGAGGCGGTTTCTGGGAAAGCTGCGTGGGGCGGCAGGGAGCCTGAAGAGATCGCGCTCGCCCTCATCGAAGCTCTGCGCGGTCCGATCGGCGCGATCCGCGCGGCGGTCGCGTCCGGGAAGACGTCGAAGTCGGTGATCGATCTCGCAGTCGTCATCGGTCACGGTCACTCGAACCGCCTCGGCATCCACGCGACCCAGGAAGCGACGATGCGCTACCTGGTCTGGCGCGCGCTCGGCGGGCGCAGGCCTCCCTCGGCATAGAGCCGGTACATCAGGTAGCGGAGGATCGCCTCGGGGACGACGTCGATCCCCAAGCGGTTGCAGTGCAGGTGCGTGTACGACCACGCGAGATCGACGAGATCTTTTTGAACGTGACCGGCGGCGTGGGCCGCGAGCAACTCGTCGACGACGGGTCGCGTCGCCTCGAGGCAGCGCCCCGCGATGGCGCGCGCCGTCTCGTCGCCGAACGTGAGGACGCGCTCACGCAGACCGTCGCGCATGCCGTCGTACCTGCGCTCGAGCTTCGGCCGGTCTTCGTCGCGGAAGACGCCGTCGCGGAACGCCCACTCGTGCCCCGTGCGATAGAACGCGGTCCGCTGAGCGTCGTCGAAATGGAAAAGATCGAGAAACCGCTCGGTGAAGACGAGGCTGTACTCGCGGCGCGGCACTTTCTCAGACTCGAGAAACTCCAGGCACGCGACCGAATCGTGGAAGAAGATCTTCTCCGCAAGCCTCATCCCGGCCGGGCCGCCGTAGCGTTCCCACTCGCGCGCGTACTCGCCCCACACGACCTCGCCGATCGCTCCCGACGCGACGAACGGCCGGAGCGCCTTCTCGACCCTCGGCCGCACGAATCCGTCGACCCACTCCGGACGCCCCAG
The DNA here is from genome assembly GCA_036275915.1 of Candidatus Polarisedimenticolaceae bacterium. Lineage (NCBI taxonomy): Bacteria > Pseudomonadati > Acidobacteriota > Candidatus Polarisedimenticolia > Candidatus Polarisedimenticolales > Candidatus Polarisedimenticolaceae > Candidatus Polarisedimenticolaceae bacterium. The sequence goes on from DASUCV010000020.1 coordinate 127,191, forward strand.
CACGCGGAAGCGAAGCTGCCACTCGGGGTCGGCGTAGCGGACGAAGAAGAGCGAGTCGAGATCGGGGTGCTCGCGGATCTCCGCGACGACGGGAGCGACGAGCTCGTGGAGAAGGCGGTCGTGGCTCTCCGCCGGCGACGTCATCGCCGCGTAGAGACAGGCTTCGGGCTTCTCGACGCTCACCGGCACAGTATGAGAGATCGTGGGGTTGAGTACGAAGCAAAGCTCGAAAAGGGGGAACGCAAGCAGCTGACCCAGCTCCTGAACAAGCCGGCGACACCCTAGGCCGCCGCGAGGTCCGCGGCGAGGTCGGCCGCGCTCGCGTAGCGCTCGTCCGGTGACTTCGCGAGCGCCTTCATGACGATCCGCTCCAACTCCTCGCCGACGCCCATCGCGGCCGGCTCGTCGAGCACCGTCTCGTTCGTCGCACCGGGAAACGCGGGCCGCCCTGTCGCCATCTCGTAGAGCACCGCACCGAGCGAGAACAGATCGCTCCGCGCATCGGTAGAGTGACCGAGGATCTTCTCGGGAGCCATGTAGCCGCGTGTTCCCACGGCCAGCAGCCGACTCGACTCCACACCCGGCGGAGCCGACGAGAAGCTGGCGAGCCCGAAGTCCGAGAGCATGGCGCGTCCGCCGGCCGCGATCAGAATGTTGTTCGGCGACACGTCCTGATGGAGGACCCCTCGCGCATGCGCGAAGGCGAGCGCCGAGGCAAGCCCGGCGCCGTGTCGCACGACGTCGGCGAGCGGTAGCGGTCCGCCGCCGTCGATCACTGCGCCGAGACTCGTGCCCTCGACGAACTCCATGACGAGCCACGGAGAACCGTCGTGCTCGAATCCGCCGAGCACACGGACGATGTTCGGGTGGATCAGCCTGGCGGCGAGACGCACCTCGCGAAGGAAGCGGCGCAGTATGTCGGGACCGCCGCGCGGCACCTTCAGCGCGACCGTGCGCCCCGAGCTGACGTCGGTCGCGCGGTACACCTTCGCCATCGCGCCGCCGCCGATCGCACCTTCGATCCTGTAGTGCGAGACGAGCGTGCCCGCCTCGATCACGGACAGGCGGCGCGCGACGCCGCGATGCCCGCGTCCCGTCCTCCATGCTGCGACGGCGAGCCGCCGTCATACGTCCCGCGCCCGCGGCAGTTCGACGCCCTCGCCACGAACCAGACGCCGTTCCCCGGCGGCGGCACCGCCGTGGGATCGTCGGTGGTCGTGACCGCGATGCGGTTCGCGACGCACTTCGTCGTCGCTTGGCTGTAATCGCCGCCCGACGAGCGCAGGACCGAGAGCGGCCCGGCGACGACGTCGTACCACGTGGCGCCGCTCGATGCGTCCCACGAGAGCGTGGCCACCTGCGAGCCCGCCGGCCTCGACACCTTGAACCCGGTCAGGAATCCGGGTGCGGCGGCGACTCCCTGGCACCACGACGTCCGCGCGGTCCACGTCTCGGGCGGTCCCGACGAGAAGGTGATCCATCCGTCGTTCTCGCTCCAGGCGCGTCCCGAGAAGTAACCGGTCGCCGGATCGATCGTCACGCCACACGTCGGATCGCCGAGACAGGTCGTCGGCGCGAAGTTGATCCAGCCGGCGTTCTCGCTCCACGCGAATCCGGACAGATGCCCCGATCCGTCGTTGGCGACGCCGTACTGAGTGACGCCGCAGACCTGCGTGTTGTCGCAGGCGAGGCTGATCCAGCCGATGTTCTCGCCCCACATCCAGCCGAGGAGCGTGAAATCTCTCACTTCGACGCCGTTGCCGCCGTCGTCGTTCGGCTCAGCGTTGATCCAGCCGACGTTCTCGGCCCACGCGTACTGGTGGCCGTCGCCGGCGGGATCGATGTTCTCGCCCCCGATCGCTGCCGCGTTCACCGCGAGCAGCCCGAGGGTCAGAATCGCGATTCGATTCCTCATCCAACCCCTCCAGTGCCTCGCGGCGATCAGTACACGTAGTTCGCCTCGGGATGGCCGGAGTTGGGGATCGCGCCGATGTCGCCCGTGCAGAACACGATCGGCCCGTACGCATTGCCCTGGCCGAGATCGAACGCTGTCCCGCACTCGGTCGCGCAGTTGCCGATGAGGAGGTTGGGAGAATTGATGCCCTTGAACGCGATCGGGCAGGTCCAGACGCCGCACTGTTCGACGAGTGATCGCACGCCGCTCAGGGTGAAGCCGTTGCCGCCGCTCGAGTAGCAGTCGCAGTCGTACGCCTGCCCGCGATCGCCGAGGAAGAACCCGCCCGACGACGAGTTGATCGAGGTCACGTCCCAAACGATGAAGAGCGAGGCGTGCTCGAAATCGACGCCGCGTCCCCATCCGACGACCGTGCCGTCGTACACCGTCACGTTCGACTGGTCGCAGACGATCGCCGAGCCCTGGGGCAAGCCGTTCGGCGGAGCGCCGAGCATGTGGAATCCACCCAGGTGGAGATCGACGTTGGGCGACGCAATCCTGATCCCGTGAACCCCACCGACTCCCTGGATGTTGTCGGTCAAGTAGTAGGAGCCGGGCGACGAGAGCAGATACTGGCAGTCGGCTCCCGCCGGCTGGCCCTGGACGGGCATGCGCGGCTCCGAGATCCCGCCGGGCGTCCTCGCGATCATGGCTGCGATCTCGGAGTTCGTGCGGCCGGTCGGACCGACCGCCCCCGGCGGCGGATTGAGCTGCCCGGCGAGCGCGGGCCGCGCGAGCATCGAGCCCGCGATCGCCCCGCCGACGCCGGCGAGCAAGACCCTGCGGTCGAAGTTCTTCTTTTCCATGCTGACCCCCTCTGGATTGCAGACTGAATCGACCGCTTCTATATGCCGCTTGCCAGGGGAGGGCAACAGGAAACTAGCCTGCTGCGCTACGGCGAGGTCTGCATCAAGACCGGCGTCGAGCTCCAGAAGCACGACGGGGACGATGCGCAGTCGATCGACCCGTCCGGCTTCATGCGGTACCAGAGCGAGATCGAAGCGCTTGGATTGACGAGGGCGCCGCCGTTCGGAACGACGATCGCCGCGAGCGTCCCAGCCGTCATCTGCTGGAGCTGCAACGTCGTGAGACCGAGGACGTAGTTGCTCGTGCCGACGTGCAGGGCCACTTGGTCGAGAACGATTCCGCCCGGGAGCGCGTCCGATTCCGACATGTCGATGCGCAAGTCGGAGCCGTGGCTCGTGGCGACGAGCCGCCCCGAGCATGGGACGCACGGGTCGGACTCGGGCTCGGGGTGCGTCGGCCCGCCCCACGTGTCGATGCTCGGGATCGCGTCGGGCGGCGTCGCGCGGCCGGCGGAAACCGTGACCGCAGCGGCGGCGGGATCGCCGCAGCCCGGCTGCGTGGGCCCGAGCAAGGCAGCGAAGATCGACGTGACGGCTGCGTTGCACCACGGCGTCGCTTTGCGTCCTTTCGCGAGCACGTAGCACCCGCTCGCCGGGCTCCATGCCGGCATCCACGTGCCGTCGCCGAGCTGGTCGAGAACGTCGGGATGGTCGAGCAGAGCGACGAGCCAACCCGAGAGGAGCGCGCTCGAGTACGACGACCCCGCGGGCGCCGGCCACGCGTCGAGGCAGAGTCCGTATCCGGGAATCGTGGCGGCCGCTGCCGGCGGCGTCTCCCAGGCCGGTCGTGTGGCGATGCCCGCGAGGAACGCATTGAGGTCGACCATGCCGGCGTCGACCACCTCGTCGAGCGCTCCGGGGAAGAGGCTGTCGCGATGGTTGCCGGCGGCGGCGACGAGCCACGCGCCGGACTGTGCGACGTGGTGGACGACCTGCGCGACCTGGCAGGCGGCGTTCTGCACCGGACACGACGAGGACGACGCGGGGTCCGTGGCGCGCACGCGGCGGCCGAAGCTCATGTTGACGGTCCGCGGTGCCGGCAGCGCTCCCCCGTCGACGTCCTGCGCGATCTCGCACAGCCTTGCGAGGACGTGGAAGTCGCCGACCGGCCCGAGGACGTCGAGCGCCGGGTCGTCGAGCGGGGCGAGCGCCGGCGTGACGTCCGGCCCCGCGATCTGCCCGGCGAGCCACGAGGTGCTCTCGCCGTGCGCGTCGTCGAAGTCGACGACGGCGATCCACCTCGACACGGGGCCGAGGCTCGTGAAGCCGGCGGGCGATTCCTGAGGAGCGATGTCGCGGAGCCGCGTCATGTGCAACGGGAACGGCTGCGTGGCGGGCGGCGAGGCCGGATAGACCGGCGGCTCTTCTCCTCCCGACGCGCGCGGAGTGCACCCGGGCGGCGGGGTCGACTGAAGGATCATGAACCGCCCGTACGTTCCGCAGGCGATGTCGACCGCGGCGGCGCCACCGGCGCAGCTTGCGTCGTAGAGGTGCCAGTCGATGGGCGTTGCGTGCGAGGCCGACACCGATGCGGCGAGGAGGGCGGCGAGCCAGGCGAATCGAGAGAGCTTCATGGTGCATTCTCCGTCCGGGCGGTGATCGTGAGCGAGACACGGTAGATGCGTCCCCCGGTCGCCTCGGTGAGGGCAAACTCGGAAGTCTCCGGCGGCGCAGCCACGCGGTCGGGCAAGCGGGAGCGACGAGAGACGACGATGAAGAAGGGACGCGTCCCTTCCGCCGGTCCGACGAGGTGGTCCGCCTCGGCGGTGAGGGAAGCGCTGCCGCGATCGGCCGCGATCGTGATCTCGTCCGGCTCCCTGAGGCGCGTGAGGCCGCCGTCGTCCCGGCGATACGCGCCGAACATCAGACCGGCCGCTGCTTCACCACGCGGCTCGACGACGACGCGCACGCGCTCCGAGGCGAAGGCGCGCGCTTCGCCGGGGACACCCCGTGTCGAGGCGAGCCCCTCGACGCGCACCGAGAAGTCGGGAAGCGGCGGCCTGCCCCGCCCGACGACGAGGAGCACGGTGATCCCGATCGTCGCCGCCGCGGCGAGCATCGCGGCGACGAGCTTCATCGGCCGCGAGCGATGCTCCGGATGCGACTCGAGATGGACTCCGGCCAACGTCGCCAACCGCTCGCGTCCGTGCCGGCTCCCGGCGAGGCGCCATTCGAGGCGTGTCGTCTCGTCCGCCGGCAGCGCGCCCGCGCGGTAGGCGCTGAGGAGCTCGTCAGGGGGAGCCGGCCCGTCGTCGTGAGACTCCACGCGTGGCAGATCCCACAGCCGGTCGTCTTCGAATCTCGAAGTCATCGCAGCCCCCCCGCAAGATGGGGAGTCCGCGCATCGGCCGTTTGCCCCCCTCGATCGGCGTCGGCGCCGCTCAAGAGAACCCACGCGCCCCACCGCGAGGCCGGGCTGCGGCGGCGAACGGCTTCGAGACCGGAGCGATAGGCGTGGGGAACGTCGCCCCCGCCCGCGAGGGCCGCATAGAACGCCCGATTGAACGCGGCGGCCAGGGCATCGGCGAGCGGCGCCCGGGCTGCGACGACCCACGGCACGCCCGAGCGCGCGAGAAGGCCGGCGATGCCGAAGCGGCCGCTGTCCGCGCTGACGGGCGCGCGCCCGGTGGCGCAACCGCTCAAATTGGCGAAGACGAGGCCCGGCCCCCACGCGGCCAGCTCCTGCCCGGTCGTGACACCGTCGGCGAGAACGATCGTCGAGAGCTCGGGAAACGCAGGCTCGTAGTGCGCGTGCGCGTCGACGTGAAGGAGCGCTGCGCCTGAAAGGGCCCGGCGGAGCGCATCGCGTGTCGCCCCCTCGCCGCGAAGGATCGTCGCGGGACCGCCGCTCCACGCAGCCGTCGCACCGAGGTCGCCGCGAGGATCGGAGACGACGACGGCTCCGCCGGCGGCACTCTCGCGTCGCACGGGTGTCGCGATCGCCGTGCGATGGACCGGTGCGGTGACCTCGCCGAGCCATCGCCGGGCTGCGTCGGCTGGAATCCTGAGCGCGGCGAGCGGAACGTCTTGAAGGATGCCGTGCATCGCGAACGCCGTGGCGGCGGCGAGATCCTCCGCCCTGGGTGCGAGCGCTCTTCCCAGGGGTTCGACGAGCTGGTCCCATCGGGCGTCGTCGACGTCGCCTCGCTCGAGGGCATCGCGCACGGCCGAAATGCGCGCGACGAGCTCGGCGCGCGAGAACGGCGTCCGCCGGTAGGTGACGATGCGACCGCCCTCCGTTCGCCGGAGGACGATCACCTCAACGTCGACGGGGAATGCGCGGTAGTCGGTGGAGGCCTGCTCGCGCTTCGACGGAGCGTCGTGCGAACGGATCGCCTCGCGCATGCGGTCGAGCGCCGACCAGCGAATCGCATCGCGCTCCTCGCGCCGCGACGACGACGCGGGGCGCTCGAGCTCGGCCAGGAGAGCGAGCCACGGCTCGAGCGACACCGGCGCAGGTCGAGGTGGTGTCTCTCGGTCCTCGTCCAGGGCTTCCAAGATCGCCCACGCCTCTTCGGGGCGCCCGCCCTCGACCTCGACACGCGCCGCGGCGTACGCGTCCTCGGCCCAAGGGCTCGGCCCCAGCGGATCGTCGAGCCGCGTCGCATTCGACGCCGCGTGGAGCGCGAGCGCCTTCGCGTAGCTCGCGCTCGCCTGCTCGAGCTTTCTCAGCTTCCGCAGTGCAGCTCCGGTGGCGCTCGCGGCGAAGGCGCGGACACGCGGGCTCGCAGCGGCCGCGTCGATCCGTCCGCACGCCGCGAGGGCGCGGTGCGCATCGCCCTCGTCCATGTCCCGCCGAGCCTCAGCAAGGTCGGCCCACGCGGCGAGATCGTGCGCCCGCGCGGAAGCGTCGTTGCCGATCAGACCGCGCGCACGCGCCAGGGCGTCCACGGGCGCGCGGCCGGCGCGCACCTCGAGGAAGGCAAGGTTGAGAAAGACGTTCGCCTGCTCGAGTTTGTCCTGCGACGCCGGGGCTTCGGATCCGATCGCCGCCACGCGGCGCGTCGCCGCGTCGATCTCCTCGGGGGATGAATCGGGATCCGAAGCGACGAGCCACGCCCACGTGCTCTCCACGGAACGGACGAGCGACGGGTCGCACGGGGCGGTGCCGCACACCGAGACCGCGAATCGGAGACGCTCCTTCGCCTCGCCGAGAGCGCCGGCGCGGGAGAGGACCTCCGCCTGCTTTCCGGCGACGGCGATCCACTTGCGATCGCCGCTCAGCCGGAAGCTTCGTTCGGCCGTCCGGAGGAGGCGCCAGCAACCGGCGAGATCGGCTCGAGCGTCGAGCGCGAGCGACGCGCGCTCGTAGTCGAGCGGACCCGCCCAGCGAAGGCCGGCGGTGGATCGCACCCACGGCGGGTCGTCGCGCAGCAGGAGCGTGGCCTCGGCACGCGCCGAGTCGGACCCATCGCGGCGCAGCGCGTACGCCGCGATGAGCTTTGCGCGGAACGCCAGTCCCGTGTAGCCGTCAGCCTTCGCGTCGTCGGAAAGCGACTCGAGCGCGGATGCCCCTTTGGCCAACGCGGAAGGGATCCGCTTGTCGAGCTCCGCGATCGCTCCATCGTCGGTCTCGAGCCGGAATGGCAGGCAGGGCAAGCTCTGCGTCTCTCCGTCGAAACGGTCGCGGAGGACGGCGCACATCGTCCGCGTTCCATCGGCGAGGCTCGCGGGGATCGGCGCCTCGAAGCAGACCGTCGTGTCGAGGCGCGCGACCGGACGCACGAAGGTGCCGTCGAGCACGCGCGCCTCCCACTGGCTCGTATCGGTTTGAGGCGGTGCGTCGAGGCAGAACCCGATCGGCGCGGACCGCCCGATCACGCGCGGGACCGGAGCGGCCGCCCCGGCGACGTCGATGTCGCGGTGGCCTCGAAATACAGGAGCGGGATCCGCGATCAGGCCGGAGCGTCCTGCGACGCGACACGCAGCCGCCGCGAGAGCGACCGCGATCAGCGCAGGCCGAGACGACGCGCGCATCGGTCGATCGCTCCATCCAGGACCGACCGCAGCTTGTACGTGATCTTCCGCGACCAGCCGGTCACGACCGCGATCTCATCCGGAGTGAACCCGTCGACGAACCGGAGCTTGTAGTAGAGGTACGACCGGCTCCCGGCCCGCTTGAGACACGCCTTGAGCTTGCTCAAGAGGTCGCGGTCGAGCGTGAGGCGCTCCGCATCGACCGGGTCGACCGCTTCCTCCACCGGCATCGACGAAGCGGCAGGCTTGCGCCGCGCCGAGCGCAGGCGGTTGCTCGCGATACCGCAGGCGAGGTCCCACAGGTACGCGTCGAGCCGCGTCTCCGTGCGTTGAGCCGCCGGGACCTCGTCGAGGAATCGTCCGAAGGTGCGCGGCGCGCTCTGGAAGAAGAAGAGGAAGGTGTCCTGGAACACTTCCTCGACGTCGACCCCGCGGAACCGCGCGTACCGCGCGCGCAGCCGGCGTGAGAGGCGCGGCGCGAACGTGTCGTGCAGCCAACGCCGCGCTCCGTCGTCGCCGTCGACGATGCGCGTGAGGCGCTCCGTCAGCTCCGCTCCCGCTCCGCGAGGCTCGAACTCCGGGAATGCCGTGGCCGACATGGCCTTGAATCTACTCCGGAGACCGGCCTCCTCGGCGGATAAAGTTTCGGCCGCTCACGGCCCCGGCGTGCACTCCGCGACGAGCTGATCGACGCGCTTCCGGTAGATCTGCCGGTTGTCCGCCGCGTCGTGCACCTCGACGGTGATCCAGTCGCTCGACGAGACCCCCAGGATCGAGAGGAGAACCTCGCCGTTCTGGATCGGGTGAGAAGAGTCGGGCCATTGCGCCGAGTAGATCGACCGACTGTCGTTCAGGAGAACCGAAATCGACTTCAGCGCGTTCGAGTCGTCCCACCATCCGACTCGAAGTTGGGTCGCAGCGCAGTTGCTCGTCGAGATCGCCGCGTCCGCGGTGGGGTGGTACCAATCGAACTTGTAGCCGATGGGGTTCGGAATCGTGTTCCCGGTATCCCGCGGCATGTGGTTGTCGATCCACTTCCCGAGCTTGAAGAGCCACGAGGCATACGCGGCGTCGCCGGTCGTGCACGGGTGCCCCGCACTGTTGCCGAGATTGTCGTGGATTGAGGAGTAGTAGTAGCCGTACCGCGTCTTGTCATCGCAGCCGGTGCAGTTGACGTTCGCCGGCGCCGCGGTGTTGTCCCGATTGTCGGTGCGGCGCCCGCGTGCCGCCCAGAAGAGGGGGCTGCCGAGCGCGCCGAGCCCCGAGCTCGCGTACTTGCGAAGATTGAGGGTGGCGTACACGAGATCCGACGTCGGGATCGACGTGTCGGACCAGGAGAGGGCGTTCTGCGCCGTCGTATTCCCCGAGCTCGACGAGTTGTGACAACCGCCGCAATAGGTATTCAAGCCCTGCCAGATGTCGGCGCGCCACTCCGGGTAGTCGACCGCCGGTGCCCGTGTCGGTGGGTCCACCTGGATCTGGCAGTGCGCGTCGTACGAGATCGTCGTGGTCGAGCGCACGAGGTCGAGCGGCGGCTGCGTGCTCGCATAAGAGTTCTCGAACCGTACGGGCGAGGGGGCATCGGCGGCGTGCTGATGGCATCCACCGCAGTCCGTCCGCGTCTCCTGCGGCTTGAGGCTGTGCCAGCTCGCCTGATCGGTCAGCTTCATCCCGTAGGTCGAGTCGATCGCCTGGAGCTCGATCGGCACGTTCGACGGGATCAGCGCGAACGCCGATTGATCCGTTTGGTTTCGGACGTCGTAGATGCCGAGGAGGCGCGAGGCCTCGGTGGCACGGCCATACTGGCCGTTGCCGAAGTGCACACCGTCCGACGTGTACCCGAGCGCCGAATCGTTGAGATTCGTCTTGTCGCTGGTGATGTTGATCACGAGGCCGAGGATTTGCGACGCCGGCGGCGGAACGCAGAAGTTGTTCGGGGGGCTCACGTTGACCCAGGTCCATGGCGCCTGGTTCTGCGTGATCAGATCGCTTTCCTGGCCGACGCCGTAGTTGCCCCACGGGTTGAAGTACAAACGAGCCCCGGAGGCCGGTTGCCTGAGGTAGCACTCCCATGGACGCCGATCGGTATTCCCCATCGCCGAGGTCCCGATGCGGGCGAACGGCTCTCCCGGGAGGATGTCGGGAGTCGGCGTGATCAACGACTTCGTCGCCACCCGCTGGGTCGCGTCGCCGTTCGAGCGGGTGCTCCACGGCACGATCGGCACCGGCCAGACGAGGTTCGAATCGCCGTTCCGCTTCCGGATGACGATGGAGCTCCCGTCGTAGTGGTTCTCCGGGCTTGGCGTGACCCCCGGATTGAACCAATTGAGGTTGGGTCGAAAGTCGATACGCGCGCGGTAGCGGCCCTGGTTACATTCCGCGTCGTAGTTGTAGCTCTTGTAATTCGCGCCGGTCGGCGTGTACGAGAAGTAGAGCTCATCGACGCCTCCGCAACGCGGCGAGGTGAATTTCCCGTAGAACACGCCGGGCGATCGCAGAGGGGACGGCTGGTCGGTCGAGAGTGAAAGAGGCGATGGCGTGAGCAGCTGAGATCCGACCTGCAACGGAACGTACCAGTTGTTCTGCACGAGGTTGGCAGGGTCGTTGTAGGTGTTCTTTCCACGGATTGAAAGGTCTTGCGACCACAGCGCGCCGAACCCCTCGTTGCTCCCGTTGTAGTAGCGGGCGGCGACGAGGCGGTCGCCCAAGACGCCGTTGTCGTTCGTCACGCAGAACGTGGCGAGGTGGTAGACCTCGGGGTTCGAGCCGTAGCCGATGATCGGGAACCAATACCCCTCGGAGTCCATCCCCTGGATGTGCCACATGCGCATCGCGTCGGTCGATGCTTGATACGAGAAGGCGAGGCCGTTTCTGAGCGGCGTCGGAGATAACGCGGAGGTCGTCGTGTAGTACTGGAACTGCCCGTCCTCGGGGCCGAGCGTGCCGTCCGGAAGGATCGGAGCGACGTGAATGTTGAAGTTGTTGTTGGAGTGACCCATCTGCTGGTTCGAGTTCGCGAGCCGGCGCTCGTTGCTCACGTAGGCCAAGCGGAGTCCGGCGCGCGTTCTGAACTCGGTCGGATGCATGAAGACGGTGCCCCAGTTCGTTTCGTTGATGCTCGTTTGCTGCGCCATCGTCGGATTCATCGCCGCTTTGTCGCGGTCGGCGGGGTCTTGCACCATGTATCCATGATCGAACACATAGTTTCGGGTCGTCAGACGCGTCACGACGAGCGTATCGGGATTCGTCAGCGGCTGGCTCAGGAGAGGGCCGATGTCGATCGCGTAGAGGTCGGCGCCGGTCCGCGAGAGCGTCATCTGATCTTGATGCGTGCTGTTCGCGTCGGTCGCGTCCTGAAAGTACGCGAAGTAGATACGCCGGCCGTCCTCCGAGAGGCTCGGCTCGACGACGGAGCCGACGGCCGCTGTGAAGTCGATGACCGAATGCTCGTGGATCGGCCGCGGGAAGAGCTTGACGACCTGACCCACGGATGGGAGATAGATCCACAGCTCGTTGCCCGGATCAGGGTCGTTCGCGGAGAGCACGTCGGTCCCGACGTGGTAGTGACCGACCGTGGCGTTGGGGAAGGGCGTCCCTGAGCAGGTCTGCGGATTATTCGGGTCGTAGGCGTAACAAGACGACCCGATCAGGCATAAGGGATGACTCCACTCGACGACCGGCGACTTGACGAACGCGATCGGATACGAGGGGAGGTAATACGCGGGATCCCCCGGGTTCACGAACGCGGTGTCCCAGCCGGGCGTCGGATCCGGAACCTGTTGGAGCCCACCCGGCGCCGCCGAAACCGCACCACCCACGAGGACGGCCAACGCCGTCGCGCAAAGTTTCTGCCCCATCGCACCCTCCCTCCTGAGACCTCTTCAGAAGAGAGGGAGTCCGCGTCGTGGCCGATTGCCCTCTGCGGTACGCTACTTTCGTGGGGCGCGTCAAGATCCTCGCGATGCTCGTGGCGGCCACGCTGCCGTTCGCCGCCCACGCCGCCCGGGCTCCGATCCGCCACTACACCGCCACCGACGGGTTCGCGGAATCGCACGTCAACCGTCTCAAAATCGATCCGAGCGGTGTCGTGTGGATCGCGGGCGCGTCGGGGTTGTGGAAGTTCGATGGCGAGCGCTTCGATCTTCTCGGTGCGGATCTGGGTCTCCCGCGCGCGGAGGTCCAGGACATCGCCCTCGCCGGCGACGGATTGCTCTGGGTCGCGACCGACGTGGGGCTGTTTCGCGGTGACCCTTCGCAGCGGAAACAGGAACCGGTGTTCGCGCGCTTCGAATTCCCATCGGAGGAGAACGGATCCGCGCCGGCTCCGTTCCGCCTGCTCGCCGCCGGCGACGGCACGATCTGGGTCGGCACGCGGCACGGCTTGTGGCGGATCCCACCGACCGGCGGAGGCGCGTCGAGAATCGACGGCGTGCCGCAGCTCGGGCGCGTGACCAGCCTCGCGGAGGGACCGGGAGGCGCCGTCTGGGTCGGGACACATCGCTCCGGTCTCTATCGCATCGCACGCGACGGCCGCGTCGATCATCACGATGATGCCGAGCCGGGCTACGGGTTCGTCAGCGACTTCATGTTCGACGACGACGGGAGCGTGTGGACCGCCTTCCTCGGCGGCGTCGCGCACTTCACGGGAGATCCGTTCGCCTCGCCCGCTCCAGGGCCGGCCATTCTCGGAGAGTCGGACGGCATCAGCATCAGCCCGAGCAGCCTCCTGCGCGTCGATCGCGACCGGTTCCTGATCGGCACGCTCGCGGGGATCGACGACGTGCGGCGCGATGCGAGCGGGCGCTTCAAGGTCGAGGGCAAGCTCGATCGATCGTCGGGCTTGCCCGATGCCGCCGTGCAGACGGTCGCCTTCGACCGCGAGGGAAACCTGTGGTGCGGGATGTTCTACCGCGGGTTGGCCAAGCGCGTCGCGAGCGGTTTCACGCAGCACGACGAGGTCGACGCGCAACGCTCGATCATCATCGGTGTCGCCGGGGATCGAGAGGGCCGGGTCGCCGTGCTCACCCGAGGCGAGACGTCGCTCACGCTGTACACGAGCGGCGCCGCGGACTTGGTCGCGCGGGCGCTCACCCTTCCGTTCGCTTCGGGACTCGTGGGCTGGCGCACCGCGGGGCAGTTCGCCCAGGATCCGTCCGGAGATTGGTGGGTAGGCGGCTCCATGGGCCTGCTCCGCTTTCACGGTGCGACGCCGGTGCGCGCACCGGCCGGCGGAAGCGACCTCGAACGCGCCGAGGCTTCGGCGGTCTTCGTCGCCGCGAACGGCGACCTCTGGATCGGCTCCCCGAGGGGCGAATCGGAAGCGAGCACGCTGTCGTGCCGGCATCCCGGCGGCACCATCACGACCTTTCCGTCCTCGGCCATCGGGACGCACGCCGTCGCCTACGCGTTCGCGGAGGACGCCGCGCACGACATCTGGATCGCCTTCGAGGACGGAAGGATCCTCCGCTACCGCGACGGAAATTTCGAGCGCCTCCCGGTCCCGGTCGCGGCCCTCGCGGAAGCGCCGTTCTTCGTCGATCGCGCGGGTGCGCTGTGGATCTTGGGTCAAGGCCTCGCGGTCAGCTCGGATCCGGCATCCGCGCATCCGGCGTTCGAGCGGCAGCCTCTGCCTGCTCGGTATGCCGATCTGGCGACGACGTGCGGCACGGAGGATCGCGACGGCCGCTTCTATTTCGGCACGACGCGCGGCGTGCTCCGTCTCGATCGCAAGACCGGCGCCTTCCGCCTCTTCACCGACGACGACGGCCTCCCGCGCGGCGAGATTCGATACGCCTTTCGCGACACCTCCGATCGGCTCTGGTTCGCGGATGCGATCGGCCTCGCGCAGCTCATCCCGGGTCCCGATCCACCGTCGTTCGAGGCGCCGATTCGCATCCGTTCGATCACCGTGGAAGGGACGCCGCTCCCCCTCGCTCCCCTCGGTGCGTCAAGCGTCGGTCCGCTCTCGCTTCGAGCCGGCGAGCGGACGCTGCGCATCGAGTACCTGGCCGTTCATCACGCACCGGGATCGTCTCCGCAGTTCCGCACCAAGCTCGAGGGCGCCGACTCGAGCTGGAGCGCGCCCACCGACGAACGCTCGGTCGTGTACTCGAATCTCGCGCCCGGCCATTACCGCTTTCTCGTGACGTCCGCGACCTCGAACGGCGGATCGCCGGCGACCGTCGTCTTCCACGTGGCGGCGCCGTTCTACAAGCGTGGCTGGTTCGTGAGCCTCGTCGCCGTCCTCGGTGTCGCCGCCGCGTTCGGCGCGTACCGTGTTCGCGTCGCGCACCTGCTCACGCTCGAGCGGTTGCGCACGCGGATCGCCACCGACCTTCACGATGAGGTCGGCTCGAGCCTGTCGCAGATCGCCGTCTTGAGTCAGGTCGCGGAGCAAGCGCCGGCGCCGCGAGCGCTCGGCCGGATCACCGAGCTTGCGGGCAGCCTCGTCGATGCGATGAGCGACACGGTGTGGGCGATCAGCCCGGGCGAGGACCGTCTCAGCGATCTTGTCCATCGCATGCGGCGCTTCGGGGCCGACCTCTTCGCCGACGGCGCCGCGACGGTGCAGCTCGATCTGCCGGAGGCGCACGGCGACGAGCGCCTCGAACCGGACGTCCGGCGGGCGATCTACCTCGTCTTCAAGGAATCGCTCCACAACATCCACAAGCATGCGCGCGCGCGGCACGTCCGCGTCGCCCTGGAGCGGCGGGGCGGAGGCTTCCGGCTGACGATCGGCGACGACGGCCGCGGCTTCGACCATTCTGCGATCACACCCGGCCACGGTCTCGCGAGCATGCGCGCCCGCGCCGAGGCGCTCGACGGGCGCCTCAACGTGGAATCGGTCGTCGGCAGCGGCACGCGTGTCGTCCTCGACGTCCTCCGGCCGAAGCGATCGCTAGCAAGATGGATAGTGTGGCGTCGCAGGAACCGGATGTAAGGATTCGGAGACCATGACGATGGACATCGAGACCTCCGTCATCCGTGTCGGGATCGTCGAGGACCAAGACGATATCCGCGAGGGCCTTGCGACCTTGATCGCGGCCGCGCCCGGCTTCGCCTGCGCCGGCGCGTGGCCGGTCATGGAGTCCGCGCTGCCCGAGCTCGAGGCGAAGGAGCCCGACGTCGTGCTCGTCGACCTGGGCCTTCCGGGCATGGGCGGGATCGAGGGAATCCGCCGTCTCAAGGTGTCGCGGCCGACGATCCCGAGCGTCGTCCTGACCGTCTATCAGGATGACGACCGGATCTTCCAGGCCCTGTGCGCCGGCGCGTGCGGCTATCTCCTGAAGAAGACCCCGGCACCGCAGCTCCTCGCCGGCGCGGCAGAGGCGGTGCGCGGCGGCGCCCCCATGTCTCCCGAAATCGCGCGTCGTGTGGTCGGGTTGTTCTCGCGGTTCGAGCCCGCCCGCCACGCCGATTACCGCCTCACACCGCACGAACTGCGCGTGCTGAAGCTCCTCGTCGAGGGGCACTCGTACAAGACGGCCGCGGCGGCGCTCGACGTCTCGGCGGCGACGATCGCCTTCCACCTGCGTCGGGTCTACGAGAAGCTCCAGGTCCACTCGAAGACCGAGGCGGTGTCGAAGGCGCTTCGCGACGGATTGGTGCGCTGATCCGGGCCGATTCCTAACAATCCAGATAGTGGGCACCGGCTCCCCGCGCCGGTATACCGGAGCCCACCATGAGCACACGCTTCGTCAGCCTCATCGCCGCAGTTCTCTGCGCCACGGGTCTCGCGATGGCCACGCCGGAGATCGACACGTTCGTCCTCACGGTCGGTGGCCAGTCGCAGCCGACATTTCCGGATCCGCCGCCGTTCTCGTGCGGCACCTATGGAACGCCGCCGCCGGTCTTCCCATTCTTCGGTGGGTTGGGCGTGTCGATGCCCACGGAGGGTTACGCCGCCTGCGACATCGCCGGCGGGTATCGGACGCGGACCGGCCCCGCCGGGCCGTTGGCCGATGCCACCTCGCTCGACGTCGACTACGACAACTTCGACAACGATCACTCGACCGGATCGGCCGACGCCAAGGCGGACTTCGGCGTGCTGGGAGCGCGAGCGTACGCTCGGCTCCTCGCAACCCCCGGCTATGCCGCACCCATCGTCCAGGGTGCCGAGGCGTACGGAAAGTTCACCGATACGCTGACGATCACGAGCCCGAACGTTGCGAGCGGGGCCTCGGGCTACGTTCGCTTCCACTTCTGGATCGACGGCCACCTGAACTTCACCGGCAACGACGACGTTCGCATGACCGTGCTCTACCAGGCGAGCCCGGGACCGATCTATCCGCTGATGATCACCGGCGGCGCCAACAACAACCCGCAGCCGTACATCAGCTACCCGGCCGGCTTCGGCGGCGCGAGCGGCCCCGGCACCTTCGGCGGCTTCACGCTCGCCGCCGGCTCGTCGAGCGGCGCCGGCGAGTTCGTGACGTTCCTGCTGCCGATCAACTTCGGCACATCATTCGACTTCACCGCGGGGCTCATGGTCTACGTCCTCCCCGGTGCGACGCTCGATGGGTTCGTCGATTTTCTCTCGACGGCGCGTCTCACCGGGATCGAGGTCATGGATGCCGGCATGACGCCGGTCCCAGCCTTCAGCGTGGCGGCGGGATCAGGCACCAACTACGACGCAAACGGTGTGCACTATCCGGTGGATCCGTGTGCACCGATCGTCTCGAGCGGCGCGCCGGTGCCGGCCGGCACCGGCATCGTGACGTCGTTCGCAGAAGGACCCGTGAGCCGCGGCGGGCGCGACGCGTTCATCGCTTCGGGAACTTCAGGCCAAGAGGGCGTCTACGTGCGCGCGACTCCGCCGAACCCGATCAAGGTGGCCGATCTCGCGAGCGCGATCCCCGAAGGTACCGGGACGTTCACGGGATTCGGCAACCTGTCCATGGCGGCGTCGCTCCTGGGATTCATCGGCAGCGGTGCCGGGCAGGAAGGCGTCTACGTCGCCGACCTCAGCGATCTGCAGGTTCCGCCCAACCCCATCGAGGTGGCGGACCTTGCCTACGGCATCCCCGGAGGATCCGGCACCTTCACAGGCTTCGGCGATCTCTCGCTCGCTGGAATTCCGCCGACACCGATCCGGGCGGCGTTTGTCGGCAGCGGCGTGGGGCAGCAGGGCGTCTACCTCGCCGACCTCAGCAATCTACAGATTCCACCCGACCCCATTCGGCTCGTCGATCTCACGACCGCAATTCCGGGAGGGACCGGCGACTTCACGGCGTTCCGCGAGGTCTCCATGACGATATCCCCATCCGCGAGCCACGTGGGCTTCGTCGGAAGCGGAACGTCGCAGGAAGGTTTGTACCTCGCCGATGTCACGGACCTGATGATACCGCCAAGCCCGGTCCGGATCGCAGATGGAACGACACCGGTTCCGGGCGGAAGCGGCGCCTTCACCGGGTTCGGCCATCTGTCGCTCGCGTCACCGCGCGTCGCCTCACCGGCGGCGTGGCCGACACGCATCGCTTTCGTCGGAGCCGCCGCAGGCCAACAGGGCGTCTATCTCTCGGAGGTGAGCAACTCCCTCGTTCCTCCCTCGCCAATCCGGCTCGTCGACCTCAATACGCCGATCCCGGGTGGCACCGGGACTTACACCGGCTTCGACGCGGTGAGTGCCGGTGGAAACGTCACCGCGTTTCGAGGGATGGGAAGCAACGGTCAAGCCGGGATCTATCTCGCGAGCCCGCCGACCAAGGTCATCGCGATCGGCGACACGCTCGAGGGAAAGACGGTCACGGGCGTCACCCTCGGGCGCGAAGGGCTCGACGGCGATCAGCTCGACTTCGGCGCGTCGTTCTCGGACGGATCGCAGGCGATGCTCGTGTACACGGTGCCGTCCTTGCTCGATTCAACAGGAGCCGGCACGGTCGGCGACTCGTTGCGCGTCGACAGGTCCGTCGCGACCCCCGGCAACGTGAAACTGAGCTGGAGCGCGAGCTGCTCGGTGAGCGCGACCGACTATGCGATCTACGAAGGCACGCTCGGTAACTGGTACAGCCACACGATGCGGACATGCACTGACACCGGTGCCGATCTGACGGAAGACCTCGCGCCCGCGGCGGGCAACCGCTACTACCTGATCGTCGCGCTCGGGTCCGACGGCGAAGGCTCCTACGGCACCGACTCGACCGGCGCCGAGCGGCCGATCGGCTCGGGCTCGCGCTGCGAGGCCGTTCAGTCGATCGGGCCGTGTCCGTGAGCTAGGGACAGTCGGGAGGTGGGGCGACCCGCCCATCGGGATCTTGAGCCGCGAGGAACGACTTGATGTCATCGGCCTCCGGATTCCCGGGGTCGACGCGCAAGACGCACCGATAGCTCTCGAGGCCCTTGCTCAACAGGCCGGCGTCGCTTCCGGCGCGTCCGGCCGCCCTTTGTGACTGCCCGAGATTGAGCCACGAGCTCCATGCGTACGGGTGGAGCTCGGCGTTCAGACCGCACACGTCCAGCGCATCGGCATATCGCTTCGCAGCCCGCAGCGCTTGGCAGGGCTCGCGAAGCTCGATCTCGGTGGGTGGTTGCCACCACGCGAGCGCGGCGAACTCCTTTCGGCGTTCGACGACCGTCTGCCTCGCGAGCGGACTGCCTTCCGCCAAGGCGATCAAGGGCACACTTCGCATTTCGTCGCCGCGCAGAATGGGATCGACGGCGGGATCGCGGCCGCTCATGTAGTCCGAGCTGGAGAACGGCGCGGCGACGTCGACGGGGATGAACTCGCGGATGTCGTCCGAAGCGCTCAATTGCCAGCGCAAGGTGGACACATGCAGCCGCAACCCGGTCCGGTCGTAAGTGCGCGTCGTCGCATCGCCGAACTGGTTCAGGGCGCTGCCGGCCGGTTCGCCGACGATCGTCAGCGGAACCTGCCCAAGCAAGGCGTGCACCGCCATCACGCCCGCGCCGAAGGTGCGTCGCCCCGTGAGAATGTAGAGCTCCCGCCAGGGTGGGCTGCCCTGACGCTTGGTAAACTCGCGGGCGATCGCCGGCACGATGCTGCCGTCGCCGCCGAAGTTGTAACGCCAATCGATGATGAGGCGGCGCGGCTTTTGCGCGTCCACCTCCTTCATGATGCTCTCGAGGAACGGCATGAAGCCGTCATCGAGGAGATCCATCCGGGCGTAATACGCGTCCTGACTCGGCAGAGGGCGTGCGCTGAACGGCTTTCGATCGGATAAGTGAGCGGGCGGGGAGGCGCTGATCCATTCCGAATCTGAGCGCGCGGGCGGTCCAAACATTTCGCGTCGAGAGCGCCATGCGAACGTCGCGTCCTCCGAGCCTGTCATCGGATGCAGCGTTTGCCGGACGACGTCCCCCGCTCGCGTCCGGACCGTCACCTCGAGATCGCCGCTCTCGGAAGCGAACCCAAGGCCTCGCATGAGACGAGCGTTGTGGAGCGCGAAGAGGTTTTCGAGGCTGCCGCTCGGGTTGTCGGCGCCCATCAACGTTCGCGCCGCGGCCAGAACCTCGTCGACGGGGTGCCCGCCGATCTCAAGGACCTCAGCACCGGCAAGCTCGGCGACCGAACGCTCCGCGGCGGTCACGAAAAGCCCGTCGGTGAATGAGTAGAAGCGAACGGGATACCAAGAGGCAAAATCGTGCCTCGATGGCTCGAGCTGCGTATGGCCGTCGCCGATGGACGCTACGAGCCGCATGGCGGCAACGACACGTTGTTCTTTGGTGAGCTCCGGTATCCGATCGCGGAAGGCGGCCACACGCCGGTCGAACGCGAGCTTGCCGATCGTCGTGAACGGATCGGGATGGAGCACGCGAATGTCACGCACGATCTCGTCGAGGTCGTGCCGCCAGTCGGTGACGCTCTGCGCTCGGGCGCGTGCGACCGAGGCGCAGCCCAGGAAGACGAGCGCGAGGGTGGTACGACGGACGGACGGCATACATGACCACGAACGCGCGAGCCGACGGAAAGTTGCGTTCAGCGCAGGGCTAGCGAAAACCCTTCATGAGGACGGCATCCTGTGTCTCGTTGCCGTAGGTGAAGATGACGGTCTTCCCGTCCCGGGTGATGCGGAGATCGAAGACCGACCCCGTCAGGAAGTCGGTGAGCGCGGCAGGATCGCGACCGTCGGACCCGACGGACCAGAGATTCGCCACGTCCCCCATGCGGCGGACGAGCAGGATCGTCTTTCCGTCCGGCGCCCAGGCGTAGTCCTGGATCTGACCGTCGGTGAGCTTGGTGATCGGCTGCGCGGCCCCTCCGGAGAGCGGCTTGAGAGACAGATTCGGCGCGCCCGCATCCGCGAGGAACGAGATCGCCTTGCCGTCGGGAGTCCACTTGAAGTTCGACGAGTTGGGAGGGAGGGTGATCTTCGCCGAAGGCTCTCCTCCACCCGCCGGAATGACGAGGAGGGTGCGGTCGGAGCGCCCTTCGATCTCGGGCGGTCTGAGATACGCAATCCTCGTGTGGTCGGGGGAGAATCCGACGACTTGATCCGAGTCACCGGCGAGCTTGCGAGCCTCGCCGCCCTGGGTCGGCACGGACCAGATGTCGCGCAGGCTGTCCACCTTGATGAAAAGGATCGTCGAGCCGTCGCCCGAGATGTCCTGGATCCATTCGCCGGCGCCTGACGCGATGCGACGGAGGTTCCCGCCGTCGGCATCTGCCCGGGCCATGTGGGCGACGTGGTCGTCGCCGTACGTCGCCGCCACGAATCCGCCATCGGGCAGGCTGCGCACTTCGGGGTCATCGGTTCCCGAGGTGAGCTGGCGGAGCCGCTCGCCGTCCGACCCGATCGAGTAGACGTGGGATTGGTGCTCCGCGGTCGCGGAGAAGAGGATCGTCTCGTTCCCGGCGGGGCTGAAACGGCTGACCGAGCTGTCGCTGCTCGTGTTGAACGTGATCTGTCGGGGGCGGACTTTCCCGGCGAGCGGCAGGGTCCAGAGGTTCGCGACCCTGGATTGGCGGACGCACGCGAGGACAACGCCGTCCCGGGACGTGCTCACGCCGTAATAGCTGCTGGTGTCGTTCGTGATCCTCCGGCTCTCGCCCCCGGGATACGCGACGTCCCAGATCAGGCCGTACTCCGATGCGCCGTACTTCAAGGCGCCGAGGATGAGACCGCTGCCATCCGGCCGCCACACCAGCGAGTTGACCTCCCAGCCGGTCGTTCCGAGGCGCTCCTCCTTGCCGTCGTCCACGCCGACGACGACCAGCTGGGCGTGGATCCCGTTGGCCGGGGTGTGCACCGCCGTGGCGATCGACTTGCCGTCCGGCGACCAGGCTGGATCTCCCTCGAAGCTGAAAGGCAGCTTGACGTTCTGGAGCGTCTTCTCGTCGCCCCCGGCGAGGTCGTGGAGAACGAGGGATTGCTCCCCGGTCGAAGGGTTGCCCCTGACGAAGCAGATCCTCTTGGCGTCGGGGGAGAACCCAATTCCCGAGAAGATCTGGGTCGTGATCTTCTTCGGTGCGCCGCCCAGCGCGGGCACCTGATACAGCGTGGCGCCCTCGGCTTGCGAAGTGACGTCGACATACCAGACGTGCTCGCCGCTGGGCGAGAAGGCGGCGACGAACACGGTCGGCCGCTCGGAGGTCAGGATCTTGATCTCGCTGCCGGTCGAGACCTGTCGAACGATGAGGGCCGACCCGCCGCCGGCGCCGCTGACGTAGGCGAGGTAGCGGCCGTCGGGAGAGAGGGCGACGGAAGAAACGCCCCCGCGGCTCGGCACGCTCGTGACTGCCAGCGCGGGGGGCGCGGCGGCGGCGCCCGTCGCCACGCCGTGCCGCGCCCGCATCCCGTAGAGCACTCCCGCGATCCCGAGGACGCCGATGAGCGCGACGGCGGCAACGCCGGCGATCCACGCGCGCGACGTCCCGCGAGGCGGAGACGGAAGCGCCGCGACGACTCCCGTGCTCTGAGAGGAGCCCGAGCTCCCCGATGCGGAGAGCGTCTCGAACTCGTCGGCGATCTCGCGGAGGTCCAGCGCGACGTCCTTCATGGACTGCATCCGCTGGTCGGGACTCTTCGCGAGGCACTTCCGGATCAGGCGCCGCAGCTCCGCCGGCGCCGCCGGGTTGAGCTCTTCGACCGGCTTGGGCTTGTCGTGCAGGATCTTGTGCATCGTCTCGACCACGGAGTCGGCGTTGAACGCACGGCTGCGCGTCGTGGCCTCGTAGACGATGCAGCCGAAGGAGAAGACATCCGATCGCGGATCCACGATCTTGCCGAGGGTCTGCTCCGGGGACATGTACCCCGCGGTCCCGATGGCGACCCCGCCCTGGGTGTGGTCCCCGTCGTGGGTCGGCGCGGTCGAGAGGGCCGGGTCGGCGGCCTGCGTTTCCGTGAGCTTGGCCAGGCCGAAGTCCAGGACCTTCGCGAACCCGTCGTCCGAGACCATGATGTTGCCGGGCTTGAGGTCGCGGTGAACGATCCCCACAGCGTGCGCCTTCGCGATCCCCTCGGCGGCCTGCGCGAGATAGCCGAGTAGCGTGCGTAGGTCGGTCCGCTCGTCGTAGATCTTCGCCGCGAGCGTCTTCCCGGCGACCACCTCCATGGAGATGTACTGAAGCGGTCCCGACGAAATCCCAGCTCCGCCGGCGGACGAGCGGACCTCGGCCTCGCCGATCTCGTAGATCGTGACGATGTTGGGGTGATTGAGGGACGACGCGGACTTCGCTTCCTGGACGAAGCGGCGCACCCGCTCTTGGCTGCGCACCAGCTCGGGCGGGAGGATCTTGAGCGCGACCTGTCTTCCCAACGTGCCGTCCTGGGCGAGGTACACCTCGCCCATTCCGCCCGCCCCGAGCGGGGCGACGATCCGGTAGTGGGCGATCTGGTCCTCGGGCTGGAGCGTGCGCGCCGCCACCGTCTCTCCCTGTTTCTTGTTCCCCGCTGCAACGGGAACCGTTGCAAAGCGCGGGAGAGCTTACCCCGATTCGTCTTGCGGCCGCTCGCGGATCGGCTCGACGTCGAGCACGCGACCCCCGTGGCGGATCGTCTCCGGTGGGGCCCGGCGCCGCGTGGCGAGAAAGACCGCCAACGTCCACGAGGGCACGAGGTCGAGGCCCGGCACGAGCTCAGCGGCGAACGTGGGAAGAAATGTCCAGTGCCATCCGACGAGCGACGTGAGGACGACGGCCATCAAAACGTCGAGCGTGAGGTCGAAGACCGACAGACCACCCTCGAGGAACAGCGGAGCTAGACCGATCTGGATGACGTCGGCCGCCACGGCGAGTCCGCGCGCGATCCAGATGCGACGAGCGCTCATCCCGCGAGGGTAGGCTCGGTCGGTCGAGTGGTCAAAGCCTTCGCCCAAGCGCGTGAGCCGAAATCACCCTGCGATTTCGCGAGCAACGCGCGCGCGCTGCGAGGCCGTTCAGTCGATCGGGCCGTGTCCCTGAGCGGGGGCGTGCTATAAGCGCGCTACGTGCGACCCCGTTCCGTCTGGCCTGCCTCGACATGGATCGCGCTCATTGCAGGCGCCGCGCTCTGGGCTGTTCCCGCCCTCGGCGATGCCGCGAGCGTCCCGGATCCGGTGTGCGCGTATCGCGTGCTGCACTCGTTCGGAAAACCCGGCCCAGGCTCGCTCCCACGCGCGACGCTGCTCCGGGGATCCGACGGCGCGCTCTACGGCACGGCGCAGCACGGGGGCAGCAACGACTTCGGCACCGTCTTCAGGATCAACCCCGACGGCTCCGGGTTCAGAGTGCTCGTTCACTTCGACCGAGCGACGAGCGGCGCCTATCCATGGGCAGGAGTGATCCAGGGAACTGACGGCGCGCTCTACGGCACCACGCCGGAAGGCGGTGCGCACGGCCTGGGCACTGTGTTCAGGGTCAAAATCGACGGCACTGCATTGACGGTCCTCGAGAGTTTTTCCGGCGCCGAGACGGGGAGCCATCCGTACGGGACGGTGCTCCAGGGCGCCGACGGTGCGTTGTACGGGACGACGTCCGATGGAGGAGCCAACGGGACCGGCACCGTCTACAAGATGAACCGTGACGGCACCGGCTTCACCGTGCTGATGAGCTTCGCCGATGCGACGACCGGCTCCTATTCCTACGCCGAGCTCATCCAGGGTCCCGACGGCGCCCTCTACGGAACCGCCAGCTCCGGCGGAGCCGCCGGTTGGGGAACCGTCTTCAGGCTTCGGACCGATGGCGCAGGCTTCGCTGTCCTGAAACACTTTGCGGGGGGTGCGGGCGGCGCCTCGCCCTGGGGCGCGGTCATCCGTGCGTCCAACGGCGTGCTGTATGGGACAACGAGCTATGGGGGAGCGTTCGACAACGGAGCGATCTATCGCCTAAACTCGGATGGAAGTGGGTTCGGCATTCTGAATAGCTTTCAATACGCGGCGACCGGCCAGTTTCCCGCGACGGCACTCATCGAGGGCGCCGGCGGGTTTCTTTATGGAACGACGTCGTACGGCGGCGGCTTGAGCGCCTACGGCACCGCCTTCAAGATCGGCCTTGATGGAGCTCTCTTCACGACCCTGACCACGTTTCAATATCAAGCCACGTCCGACAACCTTTCGGATCGGACAGGTGGCGTCATCCTCGGCGGCGATGCGATGCTGTACGGCACGACACCGGGGGACTCGGAGACCGGCGCGGGGCGCATCTACCGGCTCAACGTTGACGGATCGGGGTTCGAGCTCATCTTCAGCAATTTCTCTTTGTATCCCGACATGACCGAGGGCGGTGGCGAGCCAGGCCCTGGAGTGATCGAAGGCCACGACGGGTGGCTCTATGGTGTCGCCTACGCGGGCGGTCTTTTCGACAGCGGCACGGTTTTCAAAGTTCGCACGGACGGCACCGGTTTCACCGTGCTCAAGGATCTGTACCCGACGACGGGGTCGCATCCGTCGGGGGCATTGGTGCAGGCCGCCGACGGAACGCTCTTCGGCACGACGTTGGTCGGCGGGAACCCCGGTGACGGCACCATCTTCAGGCTCGAGACCGACGGGAGCGGATTTTCCGTCGTGAATACATTTCGGCGAGTAACGACCGGCGCGTACCCGACGGGGTTGACGATCGCCTCGGACGGCCGCTTGTACGGCACGACCCGGGAAGGCGGCAGCTCCAATTCCGGCATTGTCTTTCGGGCCAACATCGACGGTACCGGGCTTAGCGTGCTGAAACAGCTCGGCGGGACGAGCGGCGGGAGGCCACTAGCCCCTGTCGTGCAAGGCTTGGACGGCTCCCTTTACGGGACCACGACGAACGGGTCGAACGTGGCCGGCACCATGTTCACCCTTCACACCGACGGCTCGGGATTTGCGACGTTGCTCGACCGCGGTTCCGACAAAAGATTAGCGCAAGCACCGGACGGGATGTTCTACGCCACGATCGACGCTGGTTACCAAAATTCTGGTTACATCTACCGCGTGCGTCCCGATGGCAGCGGCTATTCCGTCCTCCATACGTTCCCCGTCGCTGGAGAGGGCATCAACCCGGCAGGGATCATGCTCGCCGCCGATGGCAGGCTGTACGGGACAACGATGGGTGGTGGGTTCGATGACGCGGGAACCCTCTACGGCTTGAACATCGACGGCAGCGGTTTCTCCTCGCTCGTTGAGTTCGAGCGAGTTCTTCAAGGCCAGTTGCCAGAGTCCCCGTTGATTCAAGGTACGGACGGTGTGCTGTACGGCACGACGGCCCGCGGTGGAAGCGCCGGCGGCGGCACCGTCTTCCGCTACGACCCGTTCGTCAACCACACTCCGCCGGTGGCGCGCTGCAAGAATGTCACCGTCGCTTCGACCTCCGCCTGCACGGCCGACGTGTCGATCGACGATGGGTCGTTCGATCCGGATGCGGGAGATCGCATCACGATGTCGCAGGAGCCGGCGGGGCCGTACCCGGTCGGCGACACGCTCGTCACCCTTTCGGTCACCGATCGTGGTTGCGCCACGACGACCTGCACCGCCACGGTGACGGTCCTCGCGGGGACGCCGTGTGACGACGGCAACGCCTGCACGACGGCCGATCATTGCGATGAGACGGGATGCATCGGCGGGCCACCGTTGAATTGCGACGACGGCGATTGCTGCACGATCGATGGTTGCGATCCGGCTTCGGGGTGCACGCATGCGCCCTACACAGTGCCGCCGGCGATCGTCGTTCAGCCCGATCTCGACGGCGGAGGCGGAAGCTGCCCCGCGCTCTGGCCGCCGAACCATCGATATGTCGACTTCGGCGTCGCCGACACGGGAATCGAGGCGACGTCCGCTTGCGGCGGAGTCACGTACGCGTTCGAGAGCTGCGACTCGAGCCAGGCCGAAGACCAGCCCGGTGGTGCGGACGGCATCACCCTGCGTGATTGTGTCTACGAGAACGAGGCCTTGCACCTCCGCGCGGAACGCGACGGCACCTGCAGTCCGAAGGGTCGCCGCTACACGATGACGATGATCGCTACGGACGCGTGCGGCAACTCCGTCACCTCTTCGCCGTTCACCGTCTGCGTCTGGCACGACAAACGGAATGGGCCCGATGGATCGGGAGGCAACGTCTACGCCCCGACACCTGGCACCGGCGACACGCGACCGGGGACGAACGGCACCTACGGCGCCGCGTGCGGCTTGGGATGCGGCCTCGTCTGCGGCGAAGAGGGGCAAGTCCACGATAGCTCGGACGATGACCGGCCGAGCTTGACGCTGACTCCGCTCGCGAGCGGCGGCGTCCGCCTCGACTGGGCGCTTCCTGCGCCCGGCGATCCGTACCCCCCGAACGCGAGCTATGAGATCTGGCGTCGTGTCCGTGGCGAGACGCGGTTCGAAAAGCTCGCCGAGCTTCCGCACAGCGTCAACACGTACACCGACCTCGGGGTCATCGACGGCATCGACTACGAATGGTCGGTGAACGCGCTGTACTGAGAATCCCTCACTTCTCGCGCACCGGCTCGAACGCCACGCGCGTCAGGGCGTGCACCCCGGAATCTGCTGGCACGTCGGGCACTTGTTGCAGCTCCCGCCACCGAGCTGGTAGCAAGGGGGGCACGCGATCGCGCGGCAGTTCTTGCACGCCCCGGCCTCCGGCGTCGGCAGCACGAGAGCGAGCGTCCCGAGCGCGATCACGAACATCAGGAATGTCCCGAACCGCTTCTTCATATCGTCCTCCCGTGGTCTAGGGCGTGCAGCCCGGAATCGGCAGACACGACGGACACTTGAAGCAGCTTCCCCCGCCGAGGTGCGTGCACGGCGGGCAACGCGGGACGATGCAGTGCAGGCACGCGTTCGCGTCTTGAACAGGTGCGAGGAGCGCGATCGTTCCGAGCGCCATCGCGACGATGAATCCCGTTCCCAAGAGCTTCTTGCGCATGGTCATCCTCCGTTCCGTTCAGCTCTGCTTGCCAAGACTGCCCAGGCCGCCGCGCACGAAGTTGAGCGCTTCGCCCAGCAGTGAGTGCTCGTTCTGAGGCACGCTTCCGTTCGGGGTGAGCTTGTCGATCACCGCCGGAAGCGCCGTCGCGAGGAACGACGCGGCCATGGAGGGCGTGATCCCGAGGTTCCCTGCGATCTCCTCGATCTTTCCCTGGCCGATCGCCGACTGCACCTGACCGGGCGTCGCGGGAGGATTCGGTCCGGTGCTGATCCAGCCGTTGACCAAGTTGCCGAGACCTTGCTGCTCGAACTTTTGCGCGATCCCGGAGATCCCGCCGGAGGACTGGAGCAATCCCATCACGGCGCCGACCGCGTTGGAGTTCAGGAGGCCGGGGCTCGTGCCGGTGGACGCGTTCTGTTGCAGGTGCGCGGTCAATTCATCCAGTAGTCCCATGTCGATCCCTCCTCCTCAGTTGGTCGTCGAGCTGGGCTTCGCGCCGCCCTTCTTGGCCGCGTGATAGCCGGCGGCGTTCGCATCGGCCTCGGTCATGAACTTCCCTTCCTTGGTCTTCCCGTACCACTGGTCGCCCTGGTAGTGATACGTCTTCGTCGCCGTGTTCACCCACACCATACCCGGCGCCGGAGGCGTCCGTTCGGGGTACGCGGACGGAGTGTGCGAAGAGGATTTCGGCGTGGCCGACGCCGGTGCCGGCGCGGCGGGAATCGGGGGCGGCGGCGCCATGGACGGCGCCGGGGCGGCAGCCGGAGCTGCGCCGGTTGGAGCCGTCGCTGCCGCATGATGCCGCGAGGACTTCGACGCGGAGGCTGCCGGCGCTGCCGGAACAGCGGCCGCCGCGCCGCCGCCCGACACCGTGACGCTCGGCGAGATCTTCTGGATCGTCGATGCGTTGACGCCGGCCTTGGAGAGATCGCCGACCGATGCGTACGGGCGTCCTGCGACGATCTTCTTCGCGGTCGCCGGACCGACACCCGGCAGTGACTCGAGATCCTTCTCGCTCGCCGTGTTGAGGTCGATCGGACCGGCGGGCGAGGAAGGAGTCGTGGACGCAGAGGAAGTCGCCTGCGTCGACGTGTGCTTCGTTTTATGAGAAGCCGTCGTCGCGGTTGCGGGAGCGGCGGGCGCCGCAGCATTCGGCGTGACCTCGACCTGCGACCGGATCTTCTCGATCGTCGACGCCGGCACACCTGCGCGCGCCAGGTCGTCGACGGAGCTGTAGGGACGCCCGGCGATGATCTTCTTCGCCGTCGCCGGTCCGACCCCCTGGAGGGCCTCGAGCTGTTTCTCCGTGGACGTGTTGAGGTTGACCGCGGCCGCCCATGAGCCCCGGAATGCGAGCGAGCTCAGAACGATGGCGACGAGCGCGATTCGGCCGATGGTTGAACGCACGGGACTCTCCTTGTTGAGCACTCTCTTACGGGATTGATCCACGCTACCACCGACCGGGCGCGCGCTCGGTGGCGAGGTTCAGCCGCCGTTCAGGCGCCGAGGACTCTAACCGACGACAAACATGTATCTTCGGAATCGCTTCAACTAGAGTCTTAGGAGGTTTTGATGAGCCGAAAGCTTCGCATCGTTCTTCCCCTGCTGTCGTTTTTTGCCGTCACGGTCAGCGTGATTCCCGCCCACGCACAGGACATGCCTCCCGGCCAGGGTCCGGGCGGCCACGGAGGTCCGGGCATGATGGGCGGGCGCGGTGGCGAATCGATGCTCGATCAGATGAAGAAGCGGCTGAACTTGACGCCGGAGCAGGAAGCGCAGATCAAGCCGATCCTCCAGGAGAATGCCAAGAAGTTGCAAGAGATGCGCGAGAAGCACATGGCGGCGAACCCGGGGCAGCCCGCTCCCCCGGATCCCGAGACGCGGAAGCAGATGATGGCGATGCGGGAGGAGACTGACGCGAAAATCGCGAAGATCCTGACGCCGGCCCAGATGGAAGAGTGGAACAAGATGCGAGCCGAGGCGCGCCAGCGCATGATGGGCGGCCCCGGAGGTGACGCTCCTCCGCCTCCTCCGAGCCGGAACTAGTGTGAGTGTGAGCGCGGCGGCCCCTTCACGGGCCGCCGCTCGCCCGCTACTTCGTCTTGGCTTCCAGCTCCGCCCACCGCGCATACAACCGGTCGACTTCCTCGCGCATGGCGTCGCGCTCGACGATGCGGAGCTGCAGCGCCGCCGCGTCGGAGGCGATCGATAGGTCGTCCGCACGCGAGCGCGCCTCTTCCCATCGAGCCTCGGCGGCGAGCACGCGAGCTTCCATGCCGTCCCATTCGCGCTGCTCGAGGTACGAGAGCCTCTTCGTCTGTGCCTTCGACGCCGTGGCACTCTCCGCCGGCCGCGCCGCCTTCGTCGATCGCACCGGCGCGCGCTCCCTGCGCTCCCACTGGTCGTAGTCCGCGTAACGCTCGATACCGCCCTGACCATCCAGGGCCAGGATCGCGGTCGACACGCGGTCGATCAGGTGCCGGTCGTGCGTCACGAGAACGAGGGCGCCGGGGAAATCGAGGAGCGACTCTTCGAGCACCTCGAGCGTGGGGATGTCGAGATCGTTGGTCGGCTCGTCGAGAACGAGCAGATCGGCCGGCTGGAGCATCAGGCCCGCGAGCACGACGCGTGCGCGCTCACCCCCGGAAAGCTGCGAGACCGGCATCTCGAGCTGCTCGGTGCGGAAGAGAAAGCGCTTGGCCCATGAGACGACGTGGACCGGCCGATCGCGGTAGATCACCGTGTCGCCGTCCCTGGCGAGCGCGCGCTTGAGCGAGAGATTCGGATCGATCGTGCTTCGGTTCTGGTCGAAATAGACGACGCGCAGCGCTTCGGCGCGGCGGATCTCGCCGGCATCGAGAGAAAGCTCACCGACGATCATTCGCAAGAGCGTCGTCTTGCCGGAGCCGTTGGGGCCGAGCACGCCCAGACGCATCCCAGGGGTCAAGAGCAGCTCGAGCCCGTCGACGATCGCGGTCGCGCCGAATCGCTTCGTCAGCGAGGTGCCGTGCCAGAGCCGCTTCGTGCGCCGCCCTGTCGCTGCGAGCTCGATGCCGGCGGATGTGACGACGCCTCGGTCGCGGCTCTCCTTCAGCTCGTCGATCGCGAGATGGGCCGCGCCGATCCGCGCCGTTGATTTTCGCGTGCGCGCCTTCGCACCGCGGCGCAGCCACGCGATCTCGCGGCGCACCCGATTCGCGAGCGACTCTTCGTAGCTCGCTTGCTGGGACAGGATCTCGTCGCGCTTCTCCAGCAGGTCCGCGTACGAGCCTTCGACCTCGATCATCCCTTCGGCGTAGACGCGGTCGATCTCGAACATCCGCCGGCCGACGTTCTGCAAGAAGTAGCGGTCGTGGCTGATCACGACGAACGCTTCCGGCGATCCGTTGAGCAGCGACTCGAGCCACAGCCTCGATTCCAGGTCGAGGTGATTCGTCGGCTCGTCCAGGAGGAGAACCTCCGGATCGGCCGCCAGCGCTCGCGCGATCGCGAGCCGCGTGCGCCATCCTCCCGAGAGCGTATCGACGGACACGTCGGGATCGGCCCACCCCACACGGCTCAAGGCCACCGCACCTCGCTGATCCGCCGGTCCAGCTTCGGCGAGGATCTCCGCCGCCGTTTTCCCCGAGGGGAACGCGGGGTGCTGCGGCACGTACCCCACGCGCACGTTCTTCCGACGTGTGGAGAGGCCTTCATCGGGGACCTCGAGGCCCGCGAGGATCTTGAGCAACGTCGATTTCCCCGCGCCGTTCGGCCCGACGAGGCCGATGTGATCGCCCTCGTGGACGGCGAGGGTCAGCCCGGAGAAGAGCGGCCGGCTCCCGAACGCCTTGGAGATGCCCTGGCAACTGAGGAGGATCGGCGGAGGCATCGGCCCTGAATATCAGTTGTCTCCGACGATCGCCAGCCGCGGATTCATCGTCGTCGGCTACCAGGCCAATCGGCACCCCATCCCCAGCGCGTTCGTCCAGTTTTCTTGGATCAGATAATCGCGCGCGCCGAGGTGCATGTTGGCGACAGAGCCGTTGGGCGCCGCGTAGGTCGACCCGAATTTCCAGATGCACTTGTCGGCGCTCTCGCGCCCCAAGCCGTCGTACCAGGCGTTCCCGTCGGGATCGGTGACCGACTCTTCCAGCTCGTGCGCGATGATGTTGATCGCGCCGTCCACTCCGGTGTCGCCGTTGGGGCTCACGCCTTGCTGGCCCGCGCATTTGCTCGGGCAGCGATCGGAGTCTTCGACGAACGCGTACTTGAGATCGGTCGTGCCAACCGTTTCATTGTTGTGCCAGCCGCAATAGGCGGTGCAAAACCCGTACATGTCCACGTCCGGCGAAGCGATGACGAAGTAGACGCCGTTGGGGTCCATCGGAAGGGAGCCATTGTCGATTGCGGTCTGAACGATCGTGAGGATTGAGGCGGGACTGAGCGACGTGCCCTGCGAATAGTTGTCGGCGGTGGTCGCGCCGAGCCGAACCGAGTTCGCGACGGGCGTATTGTTCGTACCCCAGTAGGTCGTGTTGATGTTGAAGTACGGAGATCCACCGATCGTCGCCCCGAAGTCTTCGAGGATCGTCTTCTGTGACGCCGACCAGGTCCCGTAGTACACGTAATAGATCGCCGTCGTCCCCGTCATGATGGGTCCACCGTGGTAGTAGATGCCGTACTGGGCGCTGTGCCTGTGGCCGCCCGGGTACCGAGGGGGAGCGTCGGGCCGCGCTTCTCCCCAGCCTTTTCCAGTGGGTGCGAGGTCGGTTGTCGTGGCGGGTTTCGGAAGCATCCGCACGACTCCTGCATTC
Source organism: Candidatus Polarisedimenticolaceae bacterium (assembly GCA_036275915.1). Classification (NCBI taxonomy): domain Bacteria; kingdom Pseudomonadati; phylum Acidobacteriota; class Candidatus Polarisedimenticolia; order Candidatus Polarisedimenticolales; family Candidatus Polarisedimenticolaceae; species Candidatus Polarisedimenticolaceae bacterium. Next base: position 159,060 of record DASUCV010000020.1, read on the forward strand.
AGCGCCGTGCTCGCGAGTGCGGCTGCGACGAATACGGGCACAACGTTCCTGAGCTTCATGGGATCACGCCTCGCGGGGATGAACCTCCTCGACGTCGAGGAGGTGAGGGCGCCCCCCGGCACCCACGGCGGTTTCAATTACAGGCAAGAAGGGACGGAGTCAATGGAGGCAACTCGACAGGAGATGATGCAATTAAGTGGGCGTGCGCAACGCGAAGGATGCGATGCGGCGGAGCGCTACGGATTCATGGGGAACTTCGGTGTCACGCCGAGCTCGTGGAAGATGAAGCTGTAGAGGTCGGCCGTCTCCGCGATGAACTCATCGAGCGAGGTGCCGATGCCGTGGCCTTCGAAGTTGATGCGCAGGAGCACCGGGTGCGGCGAGCCCGTCGCCTGGAGCGCCGCGGCGAATTTCTTCGAGTGCCACGAATCGACGCGTGGGTCGTAAGCGCCCGTGGTGAGAATGACCGACGGGTAGACGACCCCGGTTTTCACGTGGTGGAGCGGCGAGTAGCCGTACAACGCTCTGAACTGCGCCGGGTCTTTGATCGAGCCGTACTCGGTGACGTTGAACTGACCGTTTTGCGTCGTCTCGACACGCAGCATGTCGTAGATGCCGACGCGGCTCGCCACGACGCGGTACATCTCGGGATGCTGCGTGAGCACGGCCCCCATGAGCAGCCCGCCGTTCGAGCCGCCGTTGATCGCGAGCATCTCGGGCTTCGTGTAACCGTGCTCGACGAGCCAGCGGGCGGCGGCGTAGAAGTCGTCGAAGACGTTCTGCTTCTTGAGGAGATTCCCGTCGAGGTGCCACTGATCGCCGTATTCACCGCCTCCGCGGATGTTGGCGACCACGTACACACCGCCCTGCTCGAGCCACACCCTTCGCGGCGCCGAGAAGTTCGGGCCCTCCGAGATACCGAAGCCGCCGTAGGCGTACAGCAACGTGGGATTCCTGCCGTCGAGCTTGGTGCCGCGGCGGCGCAAGATGTTGAGGGGGATCTTCGTGCCGTCCTTCGAGACGGCGAACTCGCGCACCAGCTCGCAGTCGGAGAAATCCGCGGCACTGCGCACGGCGAGCGCGGTCTGCCGCGCTTGGCCGACCTTGGGGTCGAATCGGTACCACGCTGGGGGCTTCAAGTAGCTGACGTTGTTGAAGAGCACGGAGCCGTCGTCGAGGCGCGCGAGCTCCCCGACGCTCGAGACATCGAGAACCGGGACGTCTTTTTCGCGCCGTCCGGTGGCGAGATCGAAAACCCGGAGGTCGGCCGGACCGCCGAGGCGCGAGACGACGTAGAGCCTGGTCTTCGTCGTCGTGAAGCCCGCGATGGCTCCCTCACCCTCCGGGACGGCGACGCTTCCGCGATCCACCGTGGGGGTGGAGAGCGGCACCCGGATGATCTTTCCTTTGGGCGCATCCTTGCGCGACAAGAAGTAGATGTTTCCGTCGAGGCCGATTTCGGAATTCACCAAACGGTCGGCGAACGTCGAGACCTGCGTCCAGCGACCCGGGGCGGCGCTCGTCTCCCTCACGAAGTACTCGACCTCGCCACCGTCGCCGTTCTTGACCTGGGCCACGACGTACCTGCCGTCCTCGCTCGCCTCGAGAGTCGTCTCGCCGATGCGTGGGAAGTCCTTTCCGATCTCGTAGACGTCATCCTCGGTCCGGGTGCCGATCTTGTGGAAGTAGACCTGCTGGAAAAAGCCTGCGTCTTCCGGGGGCCGCTCGTTCCCGCGTGGGTAGCGCGTGTACCAGAAGCCGTTGCCATCAGCCGCGAAGGCGACGCTGCCGCCGGCCGTTCCGTTGTTGACGCGCGGAAGGAGCTCGCCGATCTCCTTCGCGCCGGCGACGTCGTACAGATGCACATCGCCGGCCTCGCTGCCGTTGCGCGATAGCGAGACGGCGACGCGCTTGCCGTCGAGCGAGGGGACGAAGAAATCGATGGCGATCTTCCCGCTCGCATCGAGCACGTTGGGATCGACGATGACTCGCTCCGACGGCGCGTCGTCCGCGTTCTTCCGCGTCACGAGGTACGGCTGCTGTTTCTTTGGCTCCAGCTTGAGCGCAAACAGAACGCCGCCGCGCTGAACGAGGCCGAAGTAGCTCTCGCTCGACGAGCGGATGAGCGTGTCGAGCCGCTTACGCACCGGCTCGCGGAAGCTCAATGCGTCGAGGAAGGCACGGGTGTGAGCCGTCTGCGCGTCGCCCCAGGCCTTCACCGCCGGATCGTCCGCGTTCTCCAGCCACCGGTAATCGTCGCTGACCTTCACGCCTTGGTACTCGTCCACGACCGGCTTCTTCGGCGTGTCGGGAAGCGGTGCCTTCGTGGGGGCGGCGGAAGGCGATGCGGCAAGTAGCGCAAGCGCGAGCGACAAGGCGATCATCAGCTTCCTCCTGTCTCGCGGGCCGGCACGTCGATCGTCTTACTTGGCGGCTTTGTCCCCGGGGAACGGGATCTGATCGAGGAGGTCGAGACGCATGGCGGTCGTGATGTAGTCATCGACCAGCGCGAAACGGCCGGCGGTCTTGGCGTCGAGCTTCCCGCGATAGATCTCGAAGTACTTCAGCCGCAGGTCGACGGTCTTGTGTTGAAGCGCGACCATCTCCGTGACGATCTCCTCGATGTCGGCATCGGCGACGCCGTTCGCGCTCGCGAACGAGTCGACGTACTTCTTCGCGAGATCGATGCGGCTCGAGGTGATCGCATCCTTTTCCTTTTCGTAGTCCGCGTAGACGCCCCAGAACGCCTGCAGCTGCTCGGCGGAGAGATTGCTCATCGACGCAGCGAACAACTTGCGCCGCGCGCCCGTGAGCGCCTCTTTGAAGCGGTCCAGGTCGACGGGTTGATGAGTGGCGGGGGCGTGCATCGTCGGCTTCGCTGCCGCAGGTGCTTCCTGCGCCAGGGTCGGGATCGTAGCAACGAAGGCCGCGAGCAGAATCGTCACCAGAGCTCGTTTCATGTCGTCATCTCCCGCGGTCGCTGGTAGCGCCCGCTCTCCCTGTGATTCGATTACGGCACGTGTGTGACCGCGTGCTCGGACGGAAGCGGCGCCATTCTAGGTCAAGACGGCCTCGAGCTGCGGCACGCTCCTCGCGTCGAAGTTTGTCCGTGCGCTGAGCGAGCAGGGCTACCGGGCGATAATGCGTCATTGTGGGGATTGAATTGAGGATTGACCGACAACAGAAGGAGGCCACATGCCGATGCCGATCTCTCGAAGAGCCTTTGCCGGAGTCATCGGTTTCGCCGCCGGCGCGGCGCTGCTCGACAAGCCGCTGGTGCGCGCCGCTACGGACCGTCGACCGCAGCGAGAGGGCGCGATTCGCCTGGACTCGAACGAGAATCCCTACGGACCATCGGCAAAGGCCCTCGCGGCACTCATCGCCGCGAATCCCATCGCCAACCGATATCCGGACGATGCCGAGGAGACGATGCGCTCGGCACTCGCCAAGCTGCACGGCGTCGCGTCCGAGCAGGTCGTCCTCGGGTGCGGGTCGTCCGAGATCCTCCAGATGGCGGACCTCGTCTCGACTGGTCCGGGGCGAGCCGCCGTTGCTGCGGAGCCGACGTTCGAGGCGGTCCTTCACTACGCTAGGGTGCTTCGCGCAGACCCGGTGACGGTTCCGCTCACGTCGGACTTCCGGCACGACTTGCCGAAGATGGCGGCGGCGTGCCGGACGGGAGCGGGCCTCGTGTACGTCTGCAACCCGAACAATCCTACCGGCACGATCGTCTCGGGCGACGAGCTCGCCGGCTTCGTGTCGAACGTGCCGCTTGGGACCACGATCCTCATCGACGAGGCGTACTTCCACTTCGTGGAAGACCAGACTTATCGGAGCGCGATCGAGCTGATCCCGAAGCATCCGAACGTCGTCGTGGCGCGGACCTTCTCGAAAATCTACGGAATGGCGGGCCTGCGCTTGGGGTACGCGGTCGGCGCGAAAGACCGCATCGCCGAGATGGCGAAGTACGCGACGTTCTCGAACGCCAACGCCGCGGTTCTCGCAGCCGCGCTCGCCAGCCTGCAGGAACCCGACCTCGTGGCGCGCCAACGCGGCCTGCTGAACGATACGCGGCGCTGGCTGATCGCCGAGATGAGCCGGCAGGGGCGAAAGACGATCGCGTCGCACACCAACTTCGTCATGATCGATGTCGGCGGCGACGTGAAACCGGTGATCGAAGCCTTTCGCGAGCGGAACATCCTCGTCGGCCGGAAGTTCCCGTCCCTCCCGAACTGGCTTCGTATCACGATCGGACTGCCGGACGAGGTGAAGGCATTCGCGGCCGCTCTCCTAGAGATCGTTCCCTCGAAGGCCGCCGCCTAACCGATTCGAGTCGAAGCTGCGTCGCTCGGTCCCGACGCTGGGCCAGAGGCGGAAGGGAATGCCCCCACCTGGACTCGAACCAGGGACCAGCGGATTATGAGTCCGCCGCTCTGACCGACTGAGCTATGGGGGCGCCGGCATTGTAGTCGCGCGGCGTAGCTCCGCGTTCCGAACTTGCCTTTCCAGCCCTGCGCGCTCGCCGGCTGCGTCGGATCCTCAATGCCCCGGCGACTTGTCCAGGAGCTCTGCCAGCAACAGCTCGACCGCCCGGACCCGCTCCGGGCTGCCCGTGCGCATGAAGACGGCGAGGCTTCTCAGGATGTTGATCTCGCGAGGCGAGTAGGCCTCGCGACCGTCGGCGCGTGTCACTTCGGCGCTGCCGCGGATCAGTTGAAGGAGACAGTCGCCGCGCGCGCTCACCGGGCACACGGGATGACGATGCGGTTCGTGGCTGTCGGGCGTGTGGAGATCGTCGAGGTCGGCATGCAGCGCTTCGAGGACGCGCATGACCGTCGTGAAGCTCGGGTGCACACGCGACGTTTCGATCCGCGAGAGATACGCGGGCGCGAGGCCGGCGAGACGCGCGGTCGTTCCCTGCGAGAGTCCTCGGCCCGCGCGGATCGCGGCGAGGCGGGGTCCAATTTCAAACGTTGAAGAATTCCGTGTCATCAGAAGCCGACCCGGTGACTTTCAGGGCATGGCTTTGTCCGTCGAAACCTGTCGGCGGAATTCTAGGGCGCCTACCTTGCCTCCGCAGTAGGTCGAGTCTCCGAATTACAGACCAGCAGTATCCGAAGGAGGGTGTCGATGACCGAGGTCATGCAAGCGCTCAACGAAGTGAAGGACCTCTACACGAAGTTCCTCGGGCAACCGGCGCCCGAGATCGGACCGGGCTGGTATGCCCCGTTCCCGCCCGGCGCGGACCCGATGAGGTACGCCATTGCGGAGGTCGAGGAGCTGAAGAAGCTCCTTCTCCACGCCCGCACGCCGCAGATTCCGATCGCCTGGATTCCGCGCGCCGACGTCTTCGCGGGGCGCGAGGCGGTCGTGATCCGCCTCGAGATCCCCGGCGTGAAGCGGGACCAGCTCAAGGTGCTCGTCGCCGAAGGGGAATGCATCGTTCGCGGCGAGAGACCGACTCCGGCCGAGGACAAGAAGCTCCAGCCGATCGGCCTCGAGTTCCCGTTCGGAACGTTCGAGAGGCGCTTCGCGCTGCCGATGCACGCCGCGCCGGAGAAACTGACCGCCAAGTACGCCGACGGCATCCTCGAGGTGACGGTCCCGATCGTGGAGCTGCCCGCACCGAAAGAGATGAAGGTCGAGATCGCATGAACACGAAGCCCGCTCTCAACAAGCCGACGGAAGCCCGCGAGGCAGCTTCCGACGATCTCACGATCGCCTATCAGGTCCACACGCTCGTCCAGATGTTGACGATGCGTCTGGCCGCGCCGCAGCACACGATGCTGCCGGCGCCGTTTCCGCCGTTCGTCCACTGAGGCCGAGATCGCACGCGTCCATGGAGGACGCGCGCTCGAAGCGACAAGGAGCCGCACCATGTTCTGGAACGATCCGAATCTGTACAGCGTGGCCTTCAAGGACGTCCCCAACATTCCCCTGCCCTTCTACGGGACGCTCCCCCGGTACTTCACCCCGTTCACACCGTTCGACGTGAAGCCGAACCTCTTCACGCCGCAGATTCCGCCGACGATGTTCCCCCCGCAGATCCCGCAGTATTTCACCCCGCAGATCCCGCAGTACTTCACGCCGCCGGTCACGCCGTCGTACTTCACGCCGCAGATTCATCCGCTCCTGCACAACCCGATTCATCGGCTCATGGATCCGATGACCCCACAGCTCCCGTTCAACTACACGCTGCCCTACTTCCAGGGGTATCGGCCCTTCGGGCTGTAGCGGGCCTGACCTCTCCCGCCGGGGAGATCGAGGCGACGATGTTCTCGGACGTCCTGAAAGCGGCCTTGGAATCGGAGATCGCGGGACAGCCCGCAGCTATCGCGAGCGCCATCCGCGGAACGACGCGCGTGATGAGCGGGCTGACGCCGCGCGAGCGGAGCTGGTGCGCCTACATGTTCATGGGGCCCAGCGGCACGGGGAAGACGCAGCTCGTCCGCACGCTCGCGCGGACGCTCCACGGCGAAGGGCGTGGCCTCTTCATCGCCGATTGCGCGCAGTTCATGCACGGCGACCCGTGGTGGGCCTTCTCCGCGCAGATCCTTCCGATGTTCTCCCAGCCCCGATTCGAAGACGGGGGGGCTCTTCTCGAAGCGCCGCCCTTCTCCGTGGTGCTCATCGAGTACCTCGAACGGGGACGCAAGGAGATCGGCAAGGCCCTGACGGCGGCCCTGGACTCGGGACGTCTCACCCTCCCCGGCGGAAGACTCGGCAGCTTGAGAGGCTGCCTGGTGTTCATCACGACGAGCCTGTGCTCGCGCGAGATCCTCGAGGAGAGCCCGAAGATCGGATTCGCCGGAGCGACGGGTCCCGGCCTGGAGGACGACCGCGTGCTCCAGATGTGCCGGGCGGAGGCTTCGGAGCATTTCGGGGACGATCTCGTCAACCGGCTCGACGGGCTCGTCGTCTTCCACAAGCTGCATGACGAGCACCTGCGCGAGATCTTCGACCGGCGGTTCGAGAGGATGAACCGCTGGATCTTGAGCCGCGGGTTCCGCTGCGAGCTTGAACCCGCCGCCCGGGCGTTCCTCCTCGAGCGCTCGAAAGGCGACGCCAAGTTGGGTGCGCGCGAGCTCGTGCGCGTCTTCCGCCGGCACCTCGAGTTTCCCGTGGCCGATCTGATGATCAGCCGCCGCATCCCCTCTGGCGGGATCGTGCGGATCGACCACGTGGAGAGCGAGGAGCACCTCCACTTCACGGTGATGCCCTCTCCCGCCGTCGCAACCACCGCATCGCCGCGAACACACGCCCCCCGCGAGGTGGGGATCGAGTGGGGGACCCTCGCGCCCTAGACGCGAACCGAGTCGCACGCCCATGCGAAGGGGAGCCTGCGGGCTCCCCTTCTTTTTGCGCCAATTCCGTGGTGTAGAGTGTGCGACCCCATGGCGTTCCGGTCGGAGAGGCTCGGCGCACTCGCCGCGTTCCTCGTGGCGGGGACGGTGCTGTTCGCAGGGCTCGGTGCCGTGCCGCTCATGCAGCCCGACGAGGGCCGGAACGCGGAGGTCGCCCGCGAGATGGCCGCGAGCGGCTCGTGGCTCGTGCCGACGCTCGAAGGCAACCCGTACCTGGACAAGCCGGCGGCCTATTTCGCCGCGGTCGCGGTGTCGCTCGAGGCACTGGGGACGAATGAGTGGGGCGCGCGGATGCCGTCGGCGCTGTTCGGTCTCGCGATCCTGGCGTGCCTCTACGCGTTCGCGCGGCGGTTCTACGACGGCGCCACGGCCGCGTTCGTGGTGATCTCCGTGGCGACGATGCCGCTCTTCATCGCGTTCTCGCGGATCGTGATCATGGACATCGCGCTCGCGCTTTGCACGAGCGTCGCGATCCTGGCGGCGTTCGTCGCCGAGGCCGGAGCGACGCCCGACCGGCGATGGCACCGCGTCAGCGCCGCGGCCGTCGGGGCCGGGATGCTCGTGAAGGGGCCGGTCGGCGCCCTCGTGCCGGGGCTCGTGCTCATCGCCTTCTTCTGGACGAGCGGCCGTCCGCGGGCGCTGCGGCGCGTGTTCTCACCGCTGAACTTCGTCATCGTGCTGGGACTGTTCCTTCCCTGGTTCTTCGCGCTCGTGCACGCGCACCCCGAGTTCTTCCACTACGGGGTCGTCGAGGAGTCGCTCAACCGGTTCTTCACGAAAACCTTCAATCGTGGGCAGCCGTTCTGGTTCTTCGGGCCGGTGTTCATCGCCACCACGATGCCGTGGACGATCCTGATGGCGCCCCTCACCGTGCTCGCGTGGCGCGAGCGGAAACGCTTGCAGCCCCCCGACCGGCTCTTCATCCTCTGGACGATCGTCGTGCTCGTCTTCTTCTCGCTCTCGCGCACCAAGCAGCCCGGGTACATCCTGAGCGGCGTGATCGCGGCGGGGGTGCTGGTGGGGCGAGGGCTCGGGGCCGCGCGCGCGTCACGGGCGATCCTGGGTGCCGCCCTTGCGCTTGCGGTCGTGACGCTGCTCGGCGCGCTGGCGCTCACCCTGGTCGCGCGACGTGGCTTCGGCGAGAAGCAGGCGTGGCTCGACCTCGTGTGGCCGCAGCTCGTCTGCGCGCTCCTCGTCATGGCGCTCCTCGGGCTGCTCGCGTGGCGCAGCCGCCGGCCCGGCTACGCCGCGGCTTCCTTCGCGACGCTCCAGATCGCGCTCTTCACGGTCGCGTTTCCCGGCGCACGCGCCTACGCGAGCACCCGGTCGGTCAAGTCGCTCGCCGAGGCGCTTGCGCCACTGCCGCGGACGACCGAGATCGCGGCGTTCGAGAGCTACCCCGCGGGCCTCTCGTTCTACCTCGGCCGGACGCTCACCTTGGTCGACGACGACGCCGCGGCGCTCCGCAGCAACTTCGTCACGTACTGGCTGAAGCGGCAGACCACGCCGCCGCCCGCGCTCGTCTCGTCGTCGGCTCGCGGCGCATGGCTCGCCGCCCGCACGGGCGACCTCGTCGTCGTCGCACCGGACGCCGAGCGTGACCGCCTCGCCGGGTGGCTCGGCGACCGCGCGCCGGTCCATCGGATCGCCGCGGGATGGTCGGGGGCGTTTCGCCCGGCCGGGGGCCGCTGAGATGTGCGGCATCTGCGGCGTCGTCGGTCTCGCGCCCGGTCCCTTCGAAGCGCGACGGGAGCGTGCGGCGGCATCGCTTCACCGCCTCCGCCATCGCGGCCCGGACGAGACGCACCTCGCCCCCGCCGGTAGCGGCGCGATCGGCGCGACGCGCCTGGCGATCCGCGGCCTGCACTCGGGCTCGCAACCGTTCGTCGACGAGCGCACGGGAGTCGTGGTCGCCTGCAACGGCGAGATCGACAACCACCGCGAGCTGCGCCACTGGCTCACGGGACGCGGGCATTCGATCCCCCAGGAAACCGACGTCGCCGTGATCCCGGCGCTCTACCTCGAGGAAGGCGACGCCTTCGCCGAGCGTCTCATCGGCGCCTTCGCCGTCGCCGTGTGGGACCCGCGCGCGCCGCGGATCGTCCTCGCGCGGGATCGTGCGGGAGAGAAGCCGCTCTTCTACGTCGTACGCGGCGACGAGGTCGCGTTCGCCTCCGAGCTGGCCGGCCTCGCGACCGACGCCGACCTCGATCTCCGCATCGACCCCGGCGCGATCGCCGGCTACATGCGGCGGGGCTGCTTCGTCGCGCCTCAGACGCCGTTCGTCGGGGTCTCGCGCGTGCGGCCCGGCGAGGTCGTCACGATCGAGCCGGGGCGCGTCGTCACCCGGAAGTACTGGAATCTTCGTTTCGCCGCCGACCCTGCGGTCGAGACGAGCGAGGAGGCGTTCGATCGCGTCTTCACGACGGCGGTCGCGCGGCAGAGCGACGTCTCGGTCCCCTGCGGCGTCTTCCTGTCGGGCGGCCTCGACTCGTCGCTCGTCACCGCGGTGGCCCGGAAGGTCCAGCCTCTTCGCCCGCTCCGCGCCTTCACGATCCGCTTCGCCGAGCAGTCGTACGACGAGGGCGGCGCCGCCGCCGAGGCCGCGAAAGCCCTCGACGTCCCCTGGACCTCGGTCGAGGTGGGCTCCGCCGACGTCCGTCGCGAGATCGAGCTGCTCGTGTCCGTGTCGGGCGAGCCTCTCGCCGACCCGGCGTGGATCCCGGCGTCGATGCTCTCGCGCCGGGCGGTCGAGGACGTGCGCCTCGTCATGGTGGGCGAAGGCGCCGACGAGCTGTTCGGCGGCTACCCGACCTACATCGGCGCGCTCCTCGCGAGCCGCTACGGCCGCCTCCCCGGCGCGATCAAATCGCTCATCGCCTCGGCGGTGAACGGGCTGCCGGTGAGCGACAAGAAGATCACGGTCTCTTACCTCTTGAAGCGCTTCGTCGAGGGCGATGCGTACTCGGGACTCGCGCGCCATCTCGTCTGGACGTCGCAGATCGCGCCGCATCTCCTGCGGTCGCTCGGCGTCCCGCCCGAGCCGGCGATCGGGGACGGAGGCGGCGACATCCTCGACGTCGTCCAGTGCAGCGATTTCGAGACGACGCTCGCCGAGGGGCTGCTCACCAAGGCCGACCGCGCGGGGATGGGATGCGCGCTCGAGCTGCGCGCGCCGTTCCTCGACCTCGACGTGCTCCGGTTCGCTTCGGCTCTCCCGGCGACGGACCGCGTGCGTGGGTTCACGACGAAGGTGTTCTTGAAGCGTTTCGCGCGGCGCTACCTGCCGGTCTCGCTCATCGAGCGGCGGAAGCGCGGCCTGTCGGTCCCGCTCGCGTCGTGGCTGCGCGGTCCGCTCTACGACTGGACGCGCGAGCGGCTCGCGTCGTCGCGCCTCGAGGCCGTCGGTCTCGACTCCCGCGCCGCAGTCGCCATCCTGGACGAGCACCGCGCGCGCAAGGCCGACCGCGCCCGCGCGATCTGGACGATCGTCGTGCTCTCCGTTTGGCTCGAGTGGCTCGCCGGAGTGCGCGGAAAGTCAGTCGTCGGTGGTCAGTAGTTCCTCTACGGCAACCGGTACATCGCGAGCTTCTCACCGTCGGCGGCGAACACCATCTTCTGCGCCAAGTAGAGCTTCACGACGTCGGCCTTCCCCGCGGAGAGGATGACCTTGCCCGATGCGGTGTCGACGACGTTGACGTTGTTCCCGTAGTGGGTGAACAGGTGCGCCGGGCTCGTCTTCTGGAGAAAGCCGGTCGTGTGATCCTCGTCGTCCGCGGTGAAGTCGTAGATCTTCTCCTGCTTCTTCACGGCGCCGTCGACGGACCATGCCGGCGCGCACGATCCCGGCACCGCTCCGGCCATACCGCTCTTCCCGAGGTAGACGATCTGGTCGCCGACGGAGTACGTGTAGAGGACGGAGCCGACGCCGAGCTTGCTCAGCTTGCACCCCTTCTCTTTCTTCGCCTTCGCTTGCACGCTGCAGATCGAGTTGTCCTTCGGCATCCCGCCGACGAACTCGTAGTCGTGCGACTCGAAGTCCGTGCAGCTCCACGACTCCTTGCCGGTCGCCGGGTCGAGGCCGACGAAGCCGTACGGGCTCTCGTCGATGTACACCTCCGGCTCCTCGACGTACGTGCGCTCGAGCGGCTGCGTCACGATCGTGACGGGGGCCCCGTAGTCGTTGGCGTCGGCATGGATCCCCTGGCGGACGATGATCGAGCCGCCGGAGTTGGCGAGGCCGGACACGAGCGAGAGATTCTTGCTCTTGCTCGTCCACTTCGCCTTCCCGGTCGAGGCGTCGATCGCGAAGATCTGATCGTTCCCCGCGGCGTAGATCACGCCGTCCCCTTCCACCGGCGCCGGGTTGGTCGGCACGTACGTGCGGTTCTGCATCATCGTCCGGATGATGCTGAACGAGTTGTGGCCCCAGTACTTCATCACGCGGTACGAGTTCGGGAGCCCTTCGTCGAGAGCCCAGCGCTCCTTGCCGTCGTCCCAGTTGTAGAGGCGCGCACCTTTGTCCGACGTGGCGAGGAAGACGCCTTTGGCCTTGTCGAGGTAGAACGGTCCGTTGACGCGCTCGCCGACGATGTGCCCCATGATCTGGCGGTTGTCGAGGATCTGGCCGTTGTAGGCGTGCCACGCGACGGCGCCGCTCTTGAGATTGATGCGGTAGAGGTGCAGCCCGACGTTCGGTGACCTGTCGCCCCCGCGCACCGCCGTGAGCGCCGCCATGTCGTCGCCGTTGATCGCGCCGCCCGCGGCCTGCCCGAGGATCGAGCCCTCCGGCGATTGAGCGAAGACCTTTCCTTCCTTCGGGTCGGCGAGCACCGCGCGCCCTCCGAGCGTGAGCAGCACCGGCTCGTTGCCGTCCTCGCCGCCGGCCTTGAACGCTTCGACGTCCGCTGCCGCCTCCTCGTTCGGGAACGTCTGCGACGCGAGCACCTCGCCGGTGGCGTTGTTGAGCAAGATGACCTGCTTCGAGAGATACACCAGCAGGAGACGGCCGTAATCGACGACCGCCGTGTTCGCGACGTCCTTCCCGCCGCGGCGGCGGTTCCCGGTGTCCTTGGCCGACCAGAGCTCCTTCCCGTTCGCGCCGACGTAGACGGTCCGTGACTTGAGGAACATGAGCACGCCGGCGTCCTGGTCGCCTTCCCGCGCCCAGGTGTCGGGCACCATGTCGTAGTCGAGCGGCTCGCGCGCGCTCCACAGCAGCTTCCCGGGATCGATGTCCCAAACCGAGACGCCGCTCTCGAAGGCGAACATCATCGCCTTCGGATTCCCCCGGCGCGGCAAGACGAAGGCGTCGGTCTTGATCCCCTCGCCCGGCGAGGCGTGCCACCGGTCGGTGCCCGTTGCGATGTCGATGCCGATCAGCTCCTTGCCGTTGCTGTAGACGTACGTCGCATCGCTGACGTGCCCCCACCAGCCCTTCTCCTCGAATCCGGGCAGCTCACGCTGGTACTTCTGCTTGCCGTCCTCGGTGGAAAGACCGGTGAAGTGCTTTCCATCACGCGCGTACACGACCTTGCCCTCGGCACCGACCCCGAGGCGGTTGAGATCGTATTTCCCTTGCGTCGCCCACACGGGCGAAGATGCCGGCGGCTTGTCCGCCGCCGAAGTCTGCGGCACGGCAACGATCGCGACCATCGTCCACGTGATCGCAAGTAAACCCGCCACCCCTGAGAACGCCCCACGTCGCATGATCGTGCTCCTTCGCAAACCGGCCCCCACTTCGCGCGGGAGCCGCCGGCGAAAGTACGAATTGCAAGGGCAATGCCGTGCGCGCGCGATCGATTGGCGCGGGATCGCCAGTCGCGACTGCCAGGGGACGCTCTCGATTCGTGGAGCGATCTCTCTAGTGGAAGAGATGCTCGTAGCGGCCGGGCTGATTCTCCGTCCACGGATGGTAGTCGTTGCAGAAGTCGATGCGCTCGCCGAGGAGCGGGTGGTCGGCGCGCCAGAGCTTGTAGAGGAGGCTGCGGCGCGGCACGCTCAGGTTCTCCTCCTGGAGGCGGACGAACGCCGTCGCGCAGGCGTGGTTGTTCTGCGTGATCTCGAGACCGAAACGGTCCGCTTCGTGCTCCTGCCAGCGCGAGTAGCCCGCGCCGACCGGCGTGATGACGAACGAGATCACCCCGACGAGGATCATGACGAGAGGCAGGGACGCGATGTCCGAGAGCTCCGAGAAGCGGAAGCGGTCGTGCCAGCGCGCGATGAGCCCCGCTTGCAGCCGGTAGGCGGCGTAGAGCGTGACGAGGATCAGGACGGAGAAGAAGAGGATCGACTTCCAGACGTGGCCGAGCACGTAATGACCCATCTCGTGTCCCATGACGAACAGGAGCTGGTCGGGTGCCAGCTTCTTGATCGTCGTGTCCCACAGCACGATCCGCTTCGAGCTGCCGAGGCCGGTGACGTACGCGTTCACGGTGTTCGTGTCGGTGCTCTTGTCGACCTCGAACACGCGGGCGCCCTCGATCCCCGCGCGGCTCGCGAGGTTCAGGATCTGCTGCTCGAGCGCCTTGTCGTGCATCGGCCCGAATTTGTTGAAGAGCGGCTCGACCGCGATCGGCTCGACGAGGAGGATGAAGATCGCGATCGGGATCGCGATGAGGCTGTCCCACAGCCACCAGCGGCGCGGGCTCTTCTTGACGATGAGGTACGGGATCCACAGGAACATCGCGCCGAAGACCACGCCGACGGCGATCCCCTTGATCTCGTCGCCGATCCACTTCGAGAACGCCTGGTCGGAGAGGCCGTACGCGTGCGGGCGCACGAAGCCGGTGTAGTAGGAGAGCGGAAGGTCGATGAGAAACGTGATGCCCAGGAAAAGGACGAAGTAGACGAGGATCGTGAAGTACCACTTCTTTCCGATCCGCCCCGCGGCATCGCGCAGTCGCGCGGAGAACCCCGTGAACAGGATCACGCCGGGGACGAGGAGTCCCCAGATCTGATCGAACCCCCACAACCAGTTTCCGCTGCGCGCGTACTCCCGCGCCTTCTCGGACGGCTCGGGGACGGCGACCGGACCCGTGGCGTGCGCGTCGTCACGTTTCTCGTCGGACGCCTGGTTCGCGATCCCGTGCGGCGCGGTTTCGGGAGCGGGCGGCGGCGCCGCGGCGACGAGGGTCCCCACGAACACGAGCAGAAGGCCGATCAGGACGATGCGTCTCGTCATGGATGGATCACCTCGATCGTCGTTCCCGATTTCAGCTCGAGCTGGTTGTCGACGCGGCGGACCCCGTTGATCCCCCACGCGTGCTTCTCGGCGGTGACGCGGTCGACGAAACGCGGGACGCGGCCGACGAGCGATACGGTTCCCTCGTGGACGGCGGCCTCGACCTTTCCGGGGAACGGCGGCTTGACCCGCGGACCGAAGATCGCGTCGAGGACCTTCTGGATCCGGTCGTCCGGCGTGTCCGGCGTGTCGAGCTTGTCGACGACCTCGATGACCCCTTCGATCGCGCCGCAGAGCGTGCGCAGCTCGCCGCGCCACGACGCGTTCTTGATCTTCCCCGTCAGGGTGACGACACCGTCCGTGACCGACGCCTTCGGCCCGGTCGAGGCGAACTTGGGGATCGCGAGCACCTGCCGCTCGATCCGCTTCGCGACTTCCTCGTCGCCCGGGCCCGGAAACTCGAGCCGGAGCTGCGAGCGGTCGACGTCGCGGACACCCTTGATCTTGGAGGCGAGCAGGACCACCTCGTCGGCCTGGTCGAGATCGTGCACCGGTCCCTGCGGCTTCACGACACCGTCGTCGACGTCGATCTTCAGGTGGAGGTTGGCGGTCCCCGCCGTGCCGCGGATCGAGGTCTCGACGTTGCTCCTGATCGTCATGTCGTCGAGGGTGCCGGCACGAGCCGTGCCGGCGACGAGGAGCAGGAGGATCGGAAGCCGCACGGCACGATCATAATGGAGGTCGCGATGACGGAACGTTGGTTTGCCCTCGGCGGGTGGCTCGGTGCTCTGGGCGTCGTGCTCGGCGCCTTCGGCGCGCACGGCCTGAAATCACGCGTCGATGCCGAGATGCTCGCCGTCTGGGAGACCGCCTCGCGCTACCACCTCGTGCACGCGCTTGCGCTCCTCGCGACCGGGTGGGCGGCATCGCGCTGGCCCGGCGTCTGGACGTCGGCCGCCGGGTGGCTCTTCGTTTCGGGGATCGCGATCTTCTCGGGGAGCCTCTACGCGCTCGCGCTCTCGGGCGTCCGCGCCCTCGGCGCGATCACGCCGATCGGGGGGCTCTGCCTGATCGCGGGGTGGGTGTGCTTGGGGATGGCGGCCTGGCGGGGAAGTCGATAGTTCACAGTCGACAGTCAACAGTTCACAGTAGTTCGTACCGTCAACTGTCGACTGTCAACTGTTGACCTTCTCTAAGGTGCTCCTGCCTTCTCCAGGAACACCCTCAGCACTTTGCTTCGCGACGGATGACGCAGCTTCCGGAGCGCCTTCGATTCGATCTGGCGGATCCGCTCGCGCGTCACCGTGAACGATTGCCCGACTTCTTCCAGCGTGTGCTCGCTACCGTCTCCGACGCCGAACCGCATCTTAAGAACCTTTTCTTCTCTCGGCGTCAGTGTCTTCAGGACCGTCTGAGTCTGAGACCTCAGGTCCAGTTGAATCGCCGCTTCGACCGGGGAGACGGCGCTCCGGTCTTCGATAAAATCCTTTAAATGGCTGTCCTCCTCCTCCCCGATGGGTGTCTCGAGGGAGATCGGCTCCTGCGCGATCTTGAGGACCTTGCGCACCTTGGCGACCGGGATGCCCATCTTCTTCGCGATCTCTTCGGGCGACGGCTCCCGGCCGTACTCCTGGACGAGGCTGCGTGACGTGCGGATAAGCTTGTTGATCGTCTCGATCATGTGGACCGGGATGCGGATCGTGCGCGCCTGATCGGCGATGGCACGGGTGATCGCCTGCCGGATCCACCACGTCGCGTAAGTCGAGAACTTGTAGCCGCGGCGGTACTCGAACTTATCGACCGCCTTCATGAGGCCGATGTTTCCCTCCTGGATCAGGTCGAGAAACTGCAGGCCGCGATTGGTGTACTTCTTGGCGATCGAAACGACGAGCCTCAGGTTCGCCTCGATGAGCTCGCTCTTGGCCCGCTTCGCCTCGCGCAGGCCGCGCGCGACCGCCATGCCGAGCTGATGGATCTCGGCCTTGCCGGTCATCATCTCGGTCTCGATCGACTTGATGTCTCCCCGCAGGCCTTCGATCTTCCTCAATACCTCGCGCTTGAGCGCGGGGTCGCGGAACGATTTCACCTTCTCTTTCAGGTCCTGAATGCTGCGCTCGTGGCGCTTGACCTTGTGGTCGGCGTCGCGGACGGTCTTCGCGAGGTTGTCGGTCTGCGACGGCACGAGGTTCAGCTCGCGGAGCTCGAGGGCCACGCGGATCTGCTGGCGCATCGCCTTGTAGCGGGCGGTGCGCCAGGCTCGGCCGCCCGGCTTCAGCTTCTCCATCTTCTTCGTGGCGACGTCGAGGAGTGACAGCTTCTTCGCGAGACGCTGGATGACGAGCTTGGCTCGCTCGAGCTTCTTCGCCGATTTGTCTTCCTCTTCCTCGCCGCCCGCGAAGACGTTCGCCGAGATCTGGCCCCGCTTGATCCGGTCGCCGATCTGGCGGATCTCGTCGTGCACCCAGGGGCTGCGCGCCAGCGCGTTCATGACGCGACGCTCGCCCCGCTCGATGCGCCGCGCGATGCGCACCTCGCCTTCGCGCGTCAAGAGCGGGACGGTCCCCATCTCGCGCAGGTACATGCGGACGGGGTCATTGGTTTTTTCGAGGGGGCTCGGGATCGGTCCTTCCTTGCCCTCCTCTTCCTTTTCTTCCTTGACCACTTCCTTGGCCGAAGGCGCCGGACCACCCGGGCCGAGCTGCTCGCGGGCATCCGCGTCGACCACGGTGATCCCGTGAGCCTCGAGGAGGGAGAAGACCTCCTCGATCTCGTCGGGCGAGGCGGAGATCTCGTCGGGGAGCGATTCGTTGATCTCGTCGTACGCGAGGAAGCCGCGTTCCTTGCCCAGGGCCAGGAGCTGGCGGACCTCGTCGTACTTGGCCTCGACGCCCGAGAGCTGTTCTCGCTTCTTCTTGCTCATCGTCCTCTCGATCAATGGGTGACGTCTCGGTAAGGGGCGTCGAGCTGACGCCCGAGGTTCATTCGTTCCAGGAGCCGCTTTGTTTCTTCTTCTTTCTGCAAAGACGCCAGATCTCGTCCGGATTCCTTGAGCTGCTTCTTCAGACGGTGGCTGCGCAGGCTGTCCAGACAGCCGTCGACCTCCTCGGGACCGCCCGGCGGGTCGTCGCGGAACGCGATCCGCGTGAGGAGCGTCCGGTCGTTCTCGTCGCTCAGGGCGTCGACGACGAGCGGACCGTTCACGGGGAGACCCTGTGCGTCGAGGTCGAGGATCGTCCGGACGATCGGCGCCACGCGGGCCGCCGCCTCGAGATCGGCGGGATCGACGACCTTGCGGGCGTGCGCGCGGGCCTCGTCGCTCCCGAGCAGCAGGCGCACGAGCCGCGCTTCGACCGGTGTCGCGGCGTCGTCGCCGGCGACGCGGTGCCGGATCGCCCCCTTCGCGACCTTGAGCGCGCCGCGCAGCTCTTGCATGACGAGATCGTCCTCGATGTCGAGCGCGTCGGCGAGCCGGCCCGCCCACGAGGCGCGCTCGACCGCATTGTCGAGCCGGGCGAGGCGCGGGAGGATCGCGTTGATCGCGGCGACCTTCTCTCCGGGGCGCGCGAGGTCGCGGCCGCGGCGCTCGCGGCGGACGAGGTACTCGAGATAATCCGGAGCGTCGCGCACGACGGCTTCGTATGCGGCGCGGCCGAACTCCTTGACGAAGTCGTCCGGGTCCTTTCCGTCGGGCACCTCGGCCACCCGTACGTCGAACCCGCGCTCGAGGAAGAGATCGAGCGATTTGACCGTCGCGTTCGCTCCGGCGGCGTCACCGTCGTAGCTGACGACGACACGCTCGGTCGAGCGTGAGAGGAGCTTCACCTGCGCCGGCGTCAAGGCGGTGCCGAGCGACGCGACCGCGTTGTCGAACCCGGCCTGATGAAGCGCGATCAGGTCCAAGTAGCCCTCGACGAGGATCGCGAACCCCTCGCGGCGGATCGGCTCCCGTGCGACGTCGAGACCGTAGAGATGCTCTCCCTTCACATACGCAGGAGTCTCGGGAGAGTTGAGATATTTCGGCTCGGCGTCGCCCAGGGCACGGCCGCCGAACGCGACGACGTGCCCTGCCGCGTCCCGGATCGGGAAGATGAGACGGTGGCGGAAACGGTCGTAGTGCCCCGTTCCCTCCTTGCGCGCCACCGCGAGGCCCGCGCTCAGGATCTCCTGATCGGTGAACCCGCGGGCGCCGAGGATGTTCCCCAGTGAGTCCCACGTGTCGGGCGCGTAGCCGATCTCGAAACGGTCGGCGGTCTCTTCGGAGATGCCCCGCTTCGCGAGGTACGCACGCGCCGTCTGGCCCCGCGCGCCGTCGCGCCATTGCGCGCGGAAGAAGCCTGCCGCCGCTTCGTTCATGAGGAGCACGCGCCGTCGCGCATCATCTTCGGGGCGGTGGGCCGCGCTGGGGAGCGGGATCCCCCAACGGTTCGCCAGGAATTCGACCGCTTCCGGGAACTCGAGCTTCTCGTAGAGCATGACGAACTTGAACGCGTCCCCACCCGCGTGACACCCGAAGCAGTAGAAAAGTTGCATCTGGGGGTCGACGGAGAAGGACGGTGTCTTCTCGTGATGGAAGGGGCAGAGCCCCTTGAGACGTGCGCCGCCGGGCTTGAGCGGAACGTAATCCGAAACCAAGCGAACGATGTCGCCTGCATTCCGGACCGCCGCGACGAACTCTCTCGTGAGCGGTACGGCCAAGAGGGCCACCTACCGTCGGCGGGCCGGGACGGCCGAAGCCGCCCCGGTCCGAAAGAGGGTGTTATCCGTTGTTCCTACGTTCCTGCGCCAACCGCTTGAGAAGCTTCTTTCGCGCGGCAAGCGCCTTGCGCTTCTTCTTGACGCTGGGCTTTTCGTAGTGCTGGCGCTTCTTGATCTCCGTCAAGATGCCGGACTTCTCGCACTTACGTTTGAAGCGTTTCAAGGCGTTCTCGAGGCTCTCGTCCTCGCGCACCTTGATCAGCGGCATTGAATCCTCACCCCCCTCGTCGTTCGGTACTCCGCCCCGGAATTCGAGGCTTCGCAAAACCGCCACTTTAGCGAGGGCCTCGGAGACCGTCAAGGCGGATGGGGTACTGAGGAGACTGGCCGCCCACCCCGCCTCACTCAACCGTTACGCGTTTCAAGAAATACCGTCGGTCCGGCGTTTCCGCAACCGAATTTGGCATCTATCGGGGCTTCTTCGACCTTCCAGTTCGGTTGTGGGCGAGCCGATTGATGAGAGAAGCCAGACAACCGGCGCCGTGGCCATTGTCGATGTTCACGACCGCAACCCCGGGTGCGCAGGCGTTGAGCATTGAGAGCAGAGCCGCGAACCCGCCCGCTCCGGCGCCGTACCCGACGCTCGTCGGCACGGCGATGACGGGAGCGTCGACGAGGCCGGCGACGACGGACGGAAGCGCGCCTTCCATCCCAGCGACGACGACGAGCACGTTCGAAGACGCCATCACCCGTTGATGCGCGAGGAGCCGATGGAGCCCTGCGACCCCGACGTCGTAGATGCGCCTCACGCGCTCGCCCATCGCCTCCGCGGTGATCGCCGCCTCCTCGGCGACGCCGATGTCGGTCGTGCCCGCGGTGAGCACGGCGACTCCGGGCCGCGCCTTGGACTTCGCGCGCGCGCCGAGCACGATCGTCCGGGCTTCCGGGTGATAACGCGCGGCGGGATGGCGCTCGCGAACCGCCGCGTAGGCGTCGGGGTGAGCGCGGGTGACCATGGCCGTCTGCCCTGCCGAGGCGAGGCGGTCGACGATCGACGCGATCTGCTCGGGGGACTTGCCCTGGCCGTACACGGTCTCGGGCAGGCCTCGTCTCAAAGCGCGATGCGTGTCGATCGTCGCGAAACCGAGATCGGTGGACGGGAAATGACGGAGACGCTCTTCCGCCTCGGCGACCGAGATCCGGCGCGCGCGCACGCCGGCAAGCAGCGTCCTGATCGCATCACGATCCATATCGTTTGCTAGGATAGCGCCTCATCGCGCTGCGACGCGGAGGGTCCCCGTGAGCCGTACCATCGCCGAACGCCGTTCTCATGCTCGTTTCCGCCATCAATTCGAGATCGAAGGCCCACGGGACGGCGCCGGCGCCGCCGCGCGCATGGTCGCGAGCGATCTATCGCTCGGCGGGCTGCAGTGCTCGTCCAGCCACGACTACCCCGAGATGACACGACTCGCCGTTCGCTTGCAGCTTCCGAGCGGCACGAGCGCGGAGCCGGTCGACCTCGAGGCGGTCGTCGTGCGCCGGCGCGAGCTGCCGGCCGCGGCGGGCGGTGGGCGCTACGAGCTGGCGCTCTTCTTCACCTCGATGAACGACGACGCGCGCGAGCGGTTGGCACGATTCCTCGCCCGCGCCACGACGAACTGACGCCAGACCGTTCTTGATTTCGCCGCGATGCCGCGGTGTAATGCGCGGAAGCGTTCACACCGTCACGAAGGGGGCCCCATGAACAAGAACGAGCTGATCGGGAAGATTGCGAGCGACGCCAACATCACGCGCACGGCCGCCGCGACGGCGATCGACGCGCTCGTCGAGGGCGTCACCTCCTCGCTCAAGAAGGGTCAGCGCGTCACGCTCATGGGGTTCGGGACGTTCGGCACGTCGAAGCGGAAGGCGCGCACCGGGCGGAACCCGCAGACCGGCGAGACGATCAAGATCAAGGCGAAGACCGCGGTCCGCTTCAAGGCGGGAAAAGAGCTCGACCAGACGCTGAACCGCTGACGCGTTGCGTCAGTCGAGGACGACGAGCGTCGCGCCCGACTCGACCGTGATGCCCGGCGTCACAGGGACGGCGCGCACGCGTCCGGCGCGCGGCGCTTCGATCTCGTTCTCCATCTTCATCGCCTCGACGACGACGAGTCCCTGACCCTTGCGCACCTCGTCCCCTTCGCCGACGAGGACGCGGACGACCTTCCCCGGCATGATCGAGGCCACGTCGGTCGGACCGGCGCGACGGTGGATCTCGTCCCTCCCCGACCGCGCGTCGTCGGCGAGCTCGACGACCTGCTCGCTCGCGCCGTGGCGGACGACATAGCGGGCTCCCGATGACTCGACCGCGACCTCGTACGACTTGCCCTCGTAGAGGAAGGAGTAGAAATCGGCCTCGAGCTTTCGGGCGTCGACGAGGTGCTCGGTCCCGTCGAGGACGACGGCGTAGCGCCCGTCGACGCGCGTCACGATCGCGTCGTGCACCTTCTCGCCGAGCTTGAGCGCGAACTTCATCGGAGCGCCCCGGTGCGCGCCGCCTGCTTCCACCGCGACGGACGTCCGCCCGGCCCCGTCTGCGATTGACGTTCGAGGCGCCGGAAGTGCGCGACCGCCGCCGCGAGGAGCGCGATCTCCTCGAGCCACGGGTCGGCAGCCGGGGCCACGAGCTCCGGATGCTCCTCGAGGAAGCCGGTGTGCAGGTCGCCCGCGAGAAACGCCGGATGTGTCATGACGCGCCGGTGGAAGTTGATCGAGGTCTTGATCCCGTCGATCCGCAGCTCGTTCAAGGCGCGCGCCATCCGCGCCGCCGCCTCGGCGCGATCGTGGCCCCACGCGATGAGCTTGGCGAGCATCGGGTCGTAGAAGACCGGGACGGTGAAACCCCCGTACACGCCGCCGTCGTAGCGAACCCCGGGGCCGGTCGGAGCGCGCAGCGCACGGATCGTTCCCGGGGCCGGCATGAAGTTCCGTTCGGGATCCTCCGCGATGATGCGGCATTCGATGGCGTGCCCCCGCGGGACCAGGCCGTCCTGCCTGAAGGGAAGCTTGCCTCCGGCCGCGATGCCGATCATCGCCTTCACGAGGTCGACCCCGTAGATCATCTCGGTGACCGGGTGCTCGACCTGGAGACGCGTGTTCATCTCCATGAAGTAGAAGCTGCCGTCGGCGCCGCGGAGCATCTCGATCGTCCCCGCGCTCACGTAGCCGCAAGCCCGCGCCGCCTTGACCGCGATCTCGCCGATGCGAGCGCGCGTCGCCGCGTCGAGGACCGGCGACGGCGCCTCCTCGATGAGCTTCTGGTGCCGGCGCTGGATCGAGCATTCGCGCTCGCCGAGGTGGACGCAGCTCCCGTGCGCGTCCGCGAGGACCTGGACCTCGATGTGGCGCGGGCGCTCGACGTACTTCTCGAGGAAGACGGTGGCGTCGCCGAACGCCGAGCCCGCCTCGCCCTTCGCCTGCGCGAGGAGCGAAGGCAGCTCCGCCTCCGACCGGACGATGCGCATCCCCCGGCCGCCGCCCCCCGCCGACGCTTTCAGGAGGACCGGGAAGCCGATGCGCCGCGCCTCGGCGACCGCGTGCTCCGCGCTCTCGAGCGGCGGCGTCCCCGGCACGACCGGCACGCCCGCCGTCATCATGAGATTGCGCGCGCGCACCTTGTCGCCCATCGCCTCCATCGCCTCGGGCGGAGGGCCGACGAAGACGACACCGGCGTCGCGGCAGGCCCGCGCGAACGCGGGGTTCTCGGAGAGGAACCCGTATCCCGGATGGATCGCTTCGGCGCCGCTCTGCTTCGCCGCGTCCAGGATCCTATCGATCCGGAGGTACGACTCGGTCGAGGGCGGAGGGCCGATCGGGTAGGCCTCGTGCGCGAAGCGGACGTGCTGCGCGTCGCGGTCGGCCTCGGAGTAGACCGCGACCGTGCGGATGCCGATCTCGTGGCACGCGCGGATGATGCGGACCGCGATCTCGCCGCGATTCGCGACCAGGAGCTTCGTGAAGCGGCGGCCCATCAGAGCGGGATGTTGCCGTGCTTGCGCGGGGGGTTCGTGTCGCGCTTGTTCTCGAGGAGGCGAAGGCAGGAGATGAGCTTGCGCCGGGTCGTCGCGGGCTCGATGACCTCGTCGACGTAGCCGCGCTCGGCGGCGATCCACGGGTTCGCGAACTTGTCCTTGTACTCGGCGACCTTCGCGGCGCGGAGGGCGGCGCCGTCGCCCGCGGCGCCGATCTCGCCCCTGTGGATGATGTTGACGGCGCCGTCGGACCCCATGACCGCGATCTCGGCCGAGGGCCAGGCGAAGTTGAAGTCGGCGCGGATGTGCTTCGACGCCATGACGCAGTACGCGCCGCCGTAAGCCTTGCGGGTGATGACGGTGAGCTTCGGGACCGTCGCCTCGGCGAACGCGTAGAGCAGCTTCGCGCCGTGGAGGATGATCCCGCCGAACTCCTGCTCGGTGCCCGGGAGGAAGCCCGGCACGTCCTCGAAGACGACGAGCGGGATGTTGAAGCAGTCGCAGAAACGGACGAAGCGCGCGCCCTTGACCGAGGCGTTGATGTCGAGGCATCCCGCCAAGACCGCCGGCTGGTTCGCGACGACGCCGACCGGCCGCCCGCCAAGACGCGCGAAGCCGACGACGATGTTCTTCGCGAAGTGCTCGTGAACCTCGAGGAAGCTTCCGCGGTCGACGACGGCGTCGAGCACCTTCTTGATGTCGTAGGGCTGGTTCGAAGCCTCCGGCACGATCGAGTTCAGGGCGACGTCGGCCCGGTCGTCGGGATCGTCGGTCGGCCTCTCCGGCGCGTCGTCCATGTTGTTCGAAGGCATGTAGGCGAGCATCGCCCGCACGAGCATCAGGGCGTCGCGATCGTCGGCGGCCGCGAAGTGGGCGACCCCGGAGGTCGCGTTGTGGGTCATGGCGCCGCCGAGCTTCTCCTTCGTGACCTCCTCGTGCGTGACGGTGCGGATGACGTCGGGACCGGTGATGAACATGTACGAGGTGTCGCGGACCATGATCGTGAAGTCGGTGATCGCCGGCGAGTAGACCGCGCCGCCGGCGCAGGGGCCCATGATGACCGAGATCTGCGGGACGACCCCCGACGCGAGCGTGTTGCGCAGGAAGATGTCGGCGTACCCCGCGAGCGAGACGACGCCCTCCTGGATGCGCGCGCCGCCGGAGTCGTTCAGGCCGATGACCGGGCATCCGGCCTTCATGGCGAGATCCATGACCTTGCAGATCTTCGCCGCGAACGTCTCGGAGAGCGAGCCGCCGAAGACGGTGAAGTCCTGCGCGAAGACGAACACGGTGCGCCCGTCGATCCGGCCGTGGCCGGTGACGACCCCGTCGCCGGGGAAGCGCTGCGTCTCCATGCCGAAGTCGTGGCTCCGGTGGACGACGAGCGCATCGAGCTCCTCGAACGACCCGGGGTCGAGCATGGTCTCGATCCGCTCGCGCGCGGTGAGCTTCCCTGCGGCGTGCTGCTTGGCGACGCGCTCGTCTCCGCCGCCCTTGCGGGCGGCGGCGTAGCGCTCGCGCATCGAGTCGAGGGGCGTGTCCGGCATCCGGATCAGGCCTTGAGCTTGGCCCAGTCTTCGAGGAACTTCTTGAGCCCGTTCTCGGTGAGCGGGTGCTCGTAGAGCTGCATCATGACCTTGAACGGCATCGTGCCGACGTCGGCGCCGGCGAGCGCCGAATCGACGACGTGGAGCGGGTGCCGGATCGAGGCCGCGAGGATCTGCGTCGTGTAGCCGTAGTTGTCGTAGATCGCGCGGATCTGCCGGATCAGGTCCATCCCCTCGTGGGAGATGTCGTCGAGGCGGCCGACGAACGGCGAGATGAACGTCGCGTCGCACTTCGCGGCCAAGAGCGCCTGCGACGGCGAGAAGCAGAGCGTGACGTTGACGTGAATCCCCTGCGCGCGGAGGGCCTTGCACGCGCGCAGGCCTTCCTTCGTGAGCGGAACCTTGATCGTGACGTTCTTGTGGATCTTCGCGAGCGGCGCCGCCTGCGCCATCATCCCGTCGTAGTCGAGCGCCGTGACCTCCGCGGAGATCGGGCCGTCGACGATCGTCGTGATCTCGCGGATGACGTCCTCGAACTTGCGCCCCTCCTTCGCGACGAGCGAAGGATTCGTCGTGACGCCGTCCAGGATGCCGAGCCGTGCCGCCTCGCGGATCTCGTCGAGATTCGCGGTGTCGATGAAGAACTTCATGACGCGTCTCCCGGGGAGTCGTCGACGGGATCGTCCTCGACCCCGCCGGTGTCGTCGGGGTCGGGGGCGGTGGCGACCGGCGCCGACTTGCCCTCTTCCTCGCGCTCGGCGGTGCGGATCGCGGCGACGACCTGGTCCCCTTCTTCCATCTGGATGAGGCGGACGCCCTGGGTGGCCCGCCCGATGCGGCTGATCCCGGAGGCGTCCATGCGGATGATCTTGCCGTGCGTCGTGATGAGGAGGACCTGATCCTCGTCCGAGATCTCCGTCGCGCCCACGACGAGGCCGTTCCTCCCCGTCGTGCGGATGTTGATGATCCCGGAGCCTCCGCGTCCCTGGAGGCGATACTCGGCGACCGCGGTCCTCTTGCCGTACCCGTTCGCGGTCATCGAGAGGACGTCGGGCTTGCCCGAGAGGACCTCCATCTCGACGAGACGGTCGTCCTCGGCCATGCGGATCCCGATGACCCCGCGCGCGTTCCGTCCCATCGGACGGACGTCGGTCTCCTTGTAGCGGATCGACTTGCCCTTGGCGGTCGCCATGAAGATCTCGCTCTCGCCGTTCGAGAGGTCGACGCCGAGGACGTCGTCGCCCGGGTCGAGCGTGAGCGCGATGATCCCGTTCGCACGCACGTTCGAGAACGCGGAGAGCGCCGTCTTCTTGATGTAGCCCTTGCGCGATGCCATGACGACGTACTTGCCCTCGGCGAACTCGCGCACGTTGAGCATCGCGCAGACCTTCTCGTCGGGGCCGATCTGGATCATGTTGACGACCGGCCGGCCGCGCCCCGAGCTCGACACGTCGGGGATCTCGTGGACCTTGAGCCAGTACATCTTCCCGGACGACGTGAAGACGAGGATGTAGTCGTGGGTCGAGGCGACGAACAGGTGCCGGACGGCGTCCTCGTCGCGTGTCGTCATGCCGATGCGGCCCTTGCCGCCCCGCCGCTGCGACCGGTAGGTCGAGAGCGCCGTCCGCTTGATGTAGCCGGTGTGGCTGACCGTGATGACGACCTCTTCCTCCTGGATGAGGTCCTCGATCGAAATCTCCTCGGCGTGGGCGACGATCTCGGTGCGGCGTGCGTCGGAGAACTGCTCCTTGAGCGCTTCGAGCTCGCCCACGACGATGTCGAGCTGCATGCGCTCGCTCGCCAAGATCGCCTTCAGCTTCTCGATGAGCTTGAGCGTCTCCTCGTACTCGTCGACGATCTTCTGCCGCTCGAGCCCCGTGAGGCGCTGGAGGCGCATGTCGAGGATCGCCTGCGCCTGGAGCTCGGAGAAGTGGAAGCGGAGCCGCAGGGCCTCCTTCGCTTCCGGCGGCGTCTTCGCGGCGCGGATGATCGAGATGACCTCGTCGAGGTTGTCGATCGCAATCTTGAGACCTTCCAAGATGTGCGCGCGCTCTTCCGCCTTCCTGAGGTCGTACTGCGTTCGGCGCACGACGACCTCGCGGCGGAACTCGACGAAGTGCCGGAGCATCTCCTTGAGCGGCAGGACCTGCGGCCGGCCGTGGACGATCGCGAGGTTGATGACGCCGAACGTCGACTGGAGCTTCGTGAACTTGTAGAGGTTGTTCAGGATGACGCCGGGGTTCTCGTCTCGCTTCAGCTCGAGGACCATCCGGATCCCGTCGCGATCCGACTCGTCGCGGATGTCGGAGATTCCCTCGATCCGCTTGTCGCGCACGAGGCTCGCGATCTCTTCGATGAGGAGCGCCTTGTTCACCTGGTAAGGCAGCTCGGTGACGATGATCGCTTGACGGTCCTTCCGGTGCGGCAGCTCTTCGATCGACGCGCGGCCCCGCATGATGATGCGGCCGCGCCCCGTCTCGTACGCGGAACGGATGCCGGACACCCCGTAGATGAACCCCGCCGTGGGAAAGTCGGGGCCCGGGATCACCTTCATCAGCTCGGGAAGCTGCACGTCGTTGTCGGCGACGTAGAGTTTGATCGCGTCGATGACCTCGCCGAGGTTGTGCGGCGGGATGTTCGTCGCCATGCCGACGGCGATGCCGGCGGAGCCGTTGACGAGCAGATTCGGGAAGGCCGCCGGCAGAACGAGCGGCTCGGTCTCGGAGTCGTCGTAGTTCGACCCGAAGTCGACGGTTTCTTTCTCGATGTCGCGCGTCATCTCGTGCGCGAGCTTGTCGAGGCGGATCTCGGTGTAGCGCATCGCCGCCGGCGGATCGCCGTCGACGGAGCCGAAGTTCCCCTGACCGTCGACGAGCGTGTAGCGCATCGAGAAGTCTTGGGCGAGCCGGACGATGGTGTCGTAGACCGCCTGGTCGCCGTGCGGATGGAACCGGCCGATGACGGTGCCGACGGTGCGGGCGGATTTCTTGTACGGCTTGTCCGCCGTGTTGCCGGTGTCGTACATCGCGTAGAGGACACGGCGGTGGACCGGCTTGAGCCCGTCCCGGACGTCCGGGAGCGCGCGCCCGATGATCACGCTCATCGCGTAATCGAGGTAGCTCCGCCGCATCTCCTCTTCGATGTTGATCGGCAGCTTGTTTTCGGCTTCGTTCATTCCTGGTTCCTACTGCCGGCGTTGGCGACCGCCCCACCGGTCGACCGTCGACAGTCGACAGCTCAGATGTCGAGGTTGCGCGCGTCGAGCGCGTTGTCCTCGATGAATTGGCGGCGCGGCTCGACCGCGTCGCCCATCAGGATCGAGAAGAGGTTGTCGGCCGCGACGGCGTCCTCGATGCGGACCTCGAGGATGCGGCGGCGCGCCGGATCCATCGTCGTCTCCCAGAGCTGGTCGGGGTTCATCTCGCCGAGGCCCTTGTAGCGCTGGATGACGAGACCCTTCTTGCCGGCCTCCATGAGGTGCGTGAGGAGCTCCTTCTTGCTGTCGAGGCTGGCGACGTCGCCGTTGTGACGGACGACGAGCGGACCCTTCGCCACCGTCGAGATCGTCGGCTGCAGCTTGCGCATCTGCCGCATCTCGACCGCCTGCCACAGCTCGAGGTTGACGAAGAACTCGCGGCGGCCGCGGACGGCCGACCGTACGCGGAGCTGCAACAACCCGTGCTCCTCGTCCGGCTCGGGGGCCGAGACGTCATGGCCGAGCGCCGCGAGCCGCGCGCCCAAGGCCTCGAGCTTCGCGCGGCTCTCGAAGTCGGTCCGCGCGTCGATGCCTCCGTCCAGGATCGCCTCGACGCTGCCCGGATCGATCCCCATGCGCTCGATCGCTCCGAGATACTGGTCGTGATCGATCAGCGATTGGAGCAGGTGGTGGAGCTCGGTGCCCGAGATGACGCGGCCGCCGGCTTCGACGACACGCTCTTCGGTCGCCTTGCGGATGACGAAGGCGTTGAGCTCCTTGTCGTTGGCGAGGTACTGCTCTTCCTTGCCCCTCTTCACCTTGTAGAGCGGCGGGCAGGCGATGAAGACGTGGCCCTTGTCGATGAGAGGGCGCATCTGGCGGTAGAAGAAGGTGAGGAGCAGCGTCCGGATGTGCGATCCGTCGACGTCGGCGTCGGTCATGATGAAGAGCCGGCCGTACCGCAGCTTCGACAGGTCGAATTCGTCCTCGCCGATCCCCGTGCCCATCGCCGCGATGATGGTGCGGATCTCCTCGTGCCCGAGCATCTTGTCGAACCGCGCCTTCTCGACGTTCAGGATCTTGCCGCGGAGGGGCAGGATCGCCTGGAACCGCCGGTCGCGGCCCTGCTTCGCCGAGCCGCCCGCCGAGTCGCCCTCGACGAGGAAGATCTCGCACTGGCCGGGGTCGCGCTCCTGGCAGTCGGCGAGCTTGCCGGGGAGCGAGCCGGAGTCGAGCGCACCCTTCCGTCGCGTGAGCTCGCGCGCTTTCCGCGCCGCCTCGCGCGCACGCGCCGCGTCGACGCTCTTCATGATGATCGACTTGGCGACCGACGGGTTCTGCTCGAAGAACGCCGCGAGCTTGTCGTTCACGAGCGCTTCGACCTGCCCCCTGACCTCAGAGTTGCCGAGCTTGGTCTTCGTCTGGCCCTCGAACTGCGGCTTCGGGATCTTGACCGAGATCACCGCCGCGAGGCCCTCGCGGACGTCTTCGCCCTGGAGCTGGAGATCCTTCGCATCCTTCCCGAGGTTGGCGCTCGCGAGGTACGCGTTGATCGTGCGCGTGAGGGCCGCCTTGAAGCCCACCATGTGCGTCCCGCCCTCGACGGTGTTGATCGAGTTCGCGAACGAGTAGATCGTCTCGTTGTAGCTGTCGTTCCACTGCATGGCGATCTCGAGGAGGACGCCTTCGCCCTGCCCCTCGAGGAACACCGGCTTCGGATGCAGCACCTGCCGGGCTTTGTTGAGATGCTGGACGAACTCGATGATCCCGCCGTCGTAGCGGAAGACGCTCTCGCGCAGCTTCTCGGCGCGCTCGTCCTTGAGCGTGATCTCGATGCCTTTGTTCAGGAAGGCGAGCTCGCGGAGACGCTGCGCCAGGGTGTCGTAGGAGAAGACCAGCTCCTCGAACACCTGGGCGTCCGGCTTGAAGGTGATCTTCGTGCCGCGCCGCTTCGACGTCCCGACCTTGCGGAATTCGCTGACCGGCGTCCCGCGCTCGTAGTCCTGGCGATAGCTGCCGCCGTCGCGCCAGATCTCGACCTCGAGGCGCTCCGACAGGGCGTTCACGACCGAGACGCCCACGCCGTGAAGGCCGCCGGAGACCTTGTAGGCGTCGTTCTCGAACTTGCCGCCGGCGTGGAGCACCGTGAGTACGACCTCCGCCGCCGACTTGTTCTCGGTCGGGTGCATGTCGACCGGAATGCCGCGGCCGTCGTCGATGACGGTGACCGAATTGTCGATGTGGACCACGACTTCGATGTGCGAGCAGAAGCCCGCCTGGGCCTCGTCGACCGAGTTGTCGACGACCTCGTAGACGAGGTGATGAAGGCCCATCGCCCCCGTCGAGCCGATGTACATCGCGGGGCGCTTGCGGACCGCCTCGAGCCCCTCCAGGACCTTGATCTTCGAAGCGTCGTAGCTCGAAGCGTCATCCTGGGGGTTCTGCTGTTGCTGGTGAGTGAGCGTGGCGGTCGTCTCGTCCTTTTGGCTCATGGCTCCTCAGTCCCCCGCCGCCGGTCCCATCGTCGGCCCCCATCGGGCCGGGTCGCGAGCCGGTCGTGCGTCCAGAGAGCTTCTAAGCTGCCCGGGCGAGACCCCCCTCCATGCGGATCGTCGGGAAGGAGAACCCGGGCCGTTCCAGCGAACCGACTTTCGAAGAGGCCAGCAGTGCCTGAAACCCGCCGGCGCTCAGGAAGTCTATCAGCGACCGGACCCGAATTTCATCGAGATCCGAATCGAAATCGTCCATCAGGAAGAGCGGAGACTCTTGATGCCGTTCCTTCAGGAGGCTGAGCTTTCCCGCGCACAAGGCTATCATCGTGGCCCTCAACTGACCAGCCGACCCGAACCTCCGGATATCGGCCCCGGCGAACACGGTTTCGAGGTCGTCCTTGTGCGGTCCTTCGGAGGTGAAGCCGAGCGCGAGGTCACGCCCACGGCTCCGCGCGAGTGCCTCGCGGAAGGTGCCGGCGAACTCCGCCGGGTCGCGCTCCGCGCTCGCCGACGGCGACGGCCGGTAACGCAGCACGATCTCCTCCTCGGGCGCGAGGAGAGCACGCTCCGCCTCGCCGAGACGGCATCCCAGCTCGAGGACGTAGGCGCGGCGCTGTCGGTGGAGCCGGGACGCGGCTTCCGTGAGCTGCTCGTCCCACGCGTCGAGGTGGGCGGCGCCGCCTCCGCGGCGCAGGAGCGCGTTCCGCTCGGCGAGGGCGCGCCGATAGTCGCCGAGGTCGGCGAGAAAGCCGGGGCGAAGGCCGGCGATCCCGCTGTCGATGAACCGCCGGCGGCCGTCCGGCCCGTCGCGGAGAACGCGCGCCGAGTCGCTGGGGAGCGCCACGAGATCGAGCCGGCCGAGATAAGCGTCGATCGGACGTTCGACGTCATCGACGAAGAGCCGGCGGATGCCGGAGTCCAGGACGACGGTGAGCTTGGACGAGCCGGAGAGCCCGGCGACCTCTCCCGCGATGCGGCCGGGTCCGCCCTCGCGTGCGACGATCTCATCCGTTCGGCCCGTCCGGAACGACCGCGTCGTTCCCAAGAGATAGGCGGCCTCGAGAAGGCTCGTCTTTCCCTGCCCGTTGCGTCCGGCGATCAGGGCGAGCCCGGCAGGAAGATCGACGGCGACCGCCTTGAGATTGCGGATCTTCTCCGCGTGAAGCCGCTTGAGCCACATCCCTCAGGGATCAGAGGTCGCGGGGCATCACGATGTAGCGATAGTCGAGCTCGCCGGCGGGCTCGGGCCGGAACTGCCCCGGCTTGTCGCCCGACTTCTTCGCCTTCCGATCGGTCTCCGATTCCCCGTCCTTGACCGGGTCGAGCTCGAGCTTGACCGAGCCGGTCCCCACGACCGACAAGAAATCGAGGATGTACTTCGCGTTGAAC
Source organism: Candidatus Polarisedimenticolaceae bacterium (assembly GCA_036275915.1). Classification (NCBI taxonomy): domain Bacteria; kingdom Pseudomonadati; phylum Acidobacteriota; class Candidatus Polarisedimenticolia; order Candidatus Polarisedimenticolales; family Candidatus Polarisedimenticolaceae; species Candidatus Polarisedimenticolaceae bacterium. The sequence goes on from DASUCV010000020.1 coordinate 190,939, forward strand.
CCGATCGTCTTGTCGTCGCCCTTGTACTCGACGTTCAAGATCTCGTTGGCGTCGCCCATTTCGGTCTCGCTCGAGAGCTCGAGCCTGCCCTGCGAGAGCTGGAACTTCACGGCCCGGCCGAAGCGGTCGCTCGCCAGGAGCGAGACACGCTTCACGGCGTCGGACAGGTCGTCTTTCGCGAGGACGACTTCGGTCTCGCAGCGCTTCGGCATGACCTCGTCGTACTTGGGGAACGAGCCTTCGGGGACCGTGGTCGTGAGCAGGTGGTCCCCCACCGAGAAGAACACGTGGTTGCCGCTCTTTCCAAAGCTGACCGCCTCGTCGGAGCCGACCTCGGCGCAGAGCTTGCCGACCTCGGTGAGCGCCTTCCTCGGAACGATGACCCGCAGGTCTCCCGCCTTGGGCCCCGCCAGCTTCCTCGTCGCGTACGACAACCGGTAACCGTCGGTCGCCACGAGCGTGAGGTCCCCATCCTGGAGCACGAGGAGCGCCCCATGGAGCGAGTACCGCGGATCTTCCGTCGTGATCGCGAAGGCGACGCGCTCGATCATCTCGCGCAACGTCCCGGCGGGAACGCCGATCCCCTTGGTGACGTCGAGATCGGGGAACTTGGGGAACTCGTCCCGAGGCTGGCCGGCGACCTTGTAGCGCGTGCGCTCGCACGCGATCGCGACCATGTGACGGTCGAGCAGCTTGAATTGCACGTCGGAATCGGGAAGCGAGCGCGCGATCTCGTAGAGCTTGCCCGCGGGCAGCGTGACGCTGCCGGGCTTCACGACGGTGGCCTTGGCCGTGCCGCGAATCGTGACCTCGAGATCCGAGGCGCCCACCGACAGGCCGGAAGGTCCCGCTTCGATCAGGAGGTTGGCCAGGATCGGCAGCGTCGCGCGCTTCTCGACGACACCGGTAACCGTTTGCAGCTCGCGCACGAGGTCTGACTTCTTGATGACGAACTCCATGTCTTCCGCCCTCTCTTCCGGTTCCAGAGCTTCCCTTATCGGGAAAGAGTCTTAGCAGATGTAACCGTAGTCGGCTCGCATCTGCGGATTTCTCGCCAACTCACTCACTTCGCAGCAGGATGCGCGCGCCGCGGTCTGCGGATCGCTCCCATCCCGGCGTCCAGGCTCGTGCGCGGACAGCGTGATGGACGCGGCGCCCGCGATATCCACAGGCGCTCCACACGGTGGCGTGTGGAAATCTCGGACGGCTCATCGCAGCTGCTGTTCGAACGCTTCGACGAAGCGGTCGAATTCCTTTTCCCGCGTCCGCTTCTGCGCGATCTTCTGGATCGCGTGGATCACGGTCGAGTGGTGCTTCCCGCCGAATCGCTTTCCGATTTCCGGCAGGGAGCATCCGGTCATCTGCTTGCAGAGGTACATCGCGATCTGACGCGGGAACGAGATCTGCGCGCTGTTGTTCTTCGATTTGAGCTCGGTCACCTTGAGATTGTAATGGTTGGCGACGAGCTTCTGGATGCTCTCGACGGTGACGGCCGGCGCGTCGGGAACCAGCAGGTCCTTGAGCGTCTCCTTGGCGAAGTCGACCGTCGGCTCGCGACCCTCCATGGAAGCGTACGCGATGACGCGGATGAGCAGGCCTTCCAGCTCTCGGATGTTGGACTTGCTGTTCGTCGCGATGAAGAGAGCGACGTCGTCGGGGATCGAGGTCCCTTCGGCCTCGGCCTTCTTCCTGAGGATCGCGATCTTCGTCTCGAGGTCCGGCGGCTGGATGTCGGCGATCAGCCCCCATTCGAACCGCGACCGCAGCCGGTCTTCGAGGGTCGGGATCTCGCGCGGCGGGCAGTCGCTCGTGATGACGATCTGCTTCTGGGCGTCGTAGAGCGCGTTGAACGTATGGAAGAACTCTTCCTGCGTGCGCTCCTTGCCGGCGATGAACTGGATGTCGTCGATGAGGAGGAGGTCGACCTTGCGGTAACGCTCCTTGAACTCGTGCGTCCGCTCGAAGCGGATCGCGTTGATCAGCTCGTTCATGAACTGCTCGGCCGAGATGTAGCGCATCTTGAGATTGCCGCGCCCGGACAGGCGGTTCCCGATGGCCTGCATGAGATGCGTCTTCCCGAGACCGACTCCGCCGTAGACGTAGAGCGGGTTATACGCGCGCGACGGCTGCTCGGCGACCGCGGTCGCGGCGGCGTGCGCGAACTGGTTGCACGAGGAGACGACGAACTTCTCGAAGCTGTAGCGCGGGTTGAGCCACCCGGGGACGTCGTCGAGCTCCGGCGGCGCCGTGCGCACCGAGACGCGCGGCGTCATCCGCGCGGTGCCCGAGGTGACGCGCGCGGTTTCGGCGCGGTCGGACACGAACTCCACCGAGAGGCCCGGACGCTCGAATTCCTTGAGCGCGTCCTGGATGAGCGGCAGGTAGTTCGTACGGATCCACTCGGCGAACCACGAGTTGGGGACGCGCACGAAGAGGCGTGCCGCGTCCTCCGAGACGAAGCGCGTCGGGCGAAACCACGTGCTGAAGGAGTGGGCGTTGACACGAGTCTGGATCTTGCCGAGCACACGATCCCAGAGATTGTGAGCGGAATTCAACTCCATGGTCCTCTTCCTGCGGGGCGGCGATTGTTCACAGGTTTTCCACATCTGTGGAAAACCACCGGTCTTACCGAAGTCGTTGAAAAGGGGTGAGTTGCTGGTGTGGAGAGCGATTCGTCACGAGCCGTTATGTCAACCACTGACCGCCTGATCGCCGCCGGCTTCCGCCCCGCACTTCTCCCGGCCCGGCAAGCCCGTTCCATCGACACGCCGCCCCCGTGACGACTCAACGATTCAGGCTGTGGACGCGACCTCGACCCTCGACGACCGACCGGCGCGGAGGCTACCACAGCGGACTGTCCGTAGTCGATAGTCGGTCGTCGATAGAGACTCGAACTGCTGACTACGGACGATCGACTTTCTTGACACCCTTCGGGTGCTTCCCTACACTGAGCGCTTTCATCGCGTGGTCTCGAGGAACAGGCTCCATGAAGCGCACTTTCCAACCGAACAACCGCCGGCGTCGGAAGACCCACGGGTTCCGAGCGCGCATGAGCACCAAGGGAGGACGCCTTGTCCTATCCAGGCGCCGCGCGAAGGGGCGTAAGCGTCTCGCGCTCTGACGGCGGCGAAGACCGCACTTTCTCGCGAGCATCCCGTCTCCGATCCCGCCGGCTCTTTCTCGACATTTACCGCCGCGGCTTCCGCGTGAGCGGGAAGCACGTCGTCGTCTTCGCATTGCCCGGGGCAACCGGGCAATCGCGCCTCGGGATCACGGCGACGAAGAAGCTGGGTCATGCCGCCGACCGGAATCGCGTCAAGCGGATCATCCGCGAGACGTTCCGTCACCGGCGCGAAGCAGCGGGCGGCCCGCTCGATCTCGTCGTCAACGTCAAGCCGACCGCGCGCGATCAATCGCACGCGCAGATCGCCGCCGACCTGACGGACCGGCTCGTCGAGCTGGCGCGACGGTTCCCCGCGTCATGATCGACCGGCTCGTCGTCGCGCTGCTGCACGGCTACAAGCGGTTCGTCTCGCCGGTCTTGCCGCCGGCGTGCCGATTCCATCCCACGTGTTCCGAGTACGCCGTCGAGGCCGTCTCCCAGCACGGCGCGTTCCGCGGAGGGCTGCTCGCCATCGGGCGCCTGGCCCGCTGCCACCCCTGGAGCCGGGGTGGGTTCGATCCCGTTCCCCCACCCGCGACTCCCGCGCGTCCACGGCGCGGCTGAGACGCCCGAGCCCTTCATGGAAAAACGTCTCGTCGCCGCTCTGGTCTTGACGATCGTCATCTATTTCGGGTGGGCCTATGTCGCCCGGAAGCTCTATCCGCCGCCTCCGTCGCCGCCGCCCGCGGCGGAAGGGCCCTCGCCGGCCGCACCGGCACCTGCTCCCAGCGCCGAGACTCCCGCGGCCGCCCCCGCGTCGCCGATCTCCGCCTCGGCGTCCGAGGCCGCCAAGGAAGAGACCCTGCGCCTGGAGACCGGTTCCGCGATCGTCGAGCTGACGAATCGTGGAGGCCGGGTCCGTTCCTGGTCGCTCAAGGGCTTCGAGAGCGCTGGGCGCCCGGTGGACTTCGTCCCTGATGCCGCACGCGCCGCAGGCGTACTGCCGCTGGCGCTCGCGTTCGAGGACAAAGCGATCCTCCCCGGCATCAACGACGCGCTGTTCACGATGACCCGCACCGATGAGCCGGACGGGCGTATCCAGGTGGCGTTCCATTGGTCGGACGGCGCCGGGAGCGAGGTCGAAAAGACGATCCGGATCCCGAAGGACGGCTATCTCGCCGATGTCGAGGTCAAGGCGATCGATCGCGGACGGCCGGTCGGCGCACGCCTCTTCTGGGGCCCGGGACTCGAGGTCGAAGACCCGAAGCATCGCTCGAACACCTATTACAACAGCCAGGCGGTCGTGTACGACGGGCATACGGTGACGCGTCTCGCGCGGCGCAAGATCGACTCCGTCGTCGCCACGCCACCGGACTCTCCGCTCCAGTGGGCTGGGATGGAAGATCAGTACTTCACCGCGCTCGTCCTTCCCGCGGGGTCGCGCGGTTCCGTGACGATCGCCCCGTTCGCGCAGTCGAGCGCCGTGAAGACGGGGCCTTCCGCCGCCGATCTCGGCCCTCTGCCGACGGTCGCGATCGCGCTGCCGGAGGGCAAGGGCCAGCTCTTCGTCGGGCCGAAGGATTTCGGCCTTCTCACGTCTCTCGGCCACGACCTCGAGAAGGCGGTCTGGTTCTCGAGCTTCACGTTGATCTACGTCTGTGCGAAGCCGATCTTCCTCGCTCTGCGGTGGGTCCAAGGCCATTGGGCCGCCAACTACGGCGTCGCGATCATCATCCTCACGTTCGGGCTGCGCCTGCTCCTCTTCCCGCTCAATCAGTTCTCGATGGTGCGCATGCGCAAGGTCGCCGGCGAGATGCAGCGCGTGCAGCCGAAGCTCAAGGCGCTCCAGGCGAAGTACAAGAAGAGCAAGGATGCCGATGCCCGTGCGAAGCTCAATCAAGAGACGATGGAGCTCTACAAGCGCGAAGGGGTCAACCCGTTCGGAGGGGTCTCGGGCTGCCTTCCGCTCTTCATCCAGATGCCGCTCCTCTGGGCATTCTTCGACGTGCTCACGGCGTCGGTCGAGCTGCGCGGCGCACCGTTTTTTGGATGGATCCACGACTTGACCCATCCCGACCCGTTCCGCATCACGCCGATCCTGATGGGCGCGACGATGTTCGTGCAGCAGAAGATGACCCCGACGGCGAACGTCGATCCCGCGCAGCAGCGAATGGTGATGTTCATGCCGATCATGTTCACGGTCATGTTCATGTCTCTTCCGAGCGGGCTCGTGCTTTACTACTTCGTGAACAACTTGCTCGGGATCGGACAGCAGTGGCTGGTCAACCGTCATATCGCGCGGCTCGAGGCGGCCTCCGTGAAGGCGTGATGGGTTCTCGGGAGTTCGACGGCAAGGATCTCGACGACGCGCTCCTCGCGGCGTCCGAGGCGCTGGGCCGCCGGCCGTCGGACCTCGATTACGAGCTCATCGAAGGCGGACGGAAAGGGGTCTTCGGCCTCGGAGCGCGACCAGTTCGCATTCGAATCGTGGAGAGTCCCGCACCCGCGAGCGCGACCAGACCTCCGTCGCCTGTCGAGACCGCCCCGCCCGCGGCTGCTTCGGGCTCGGCTCCCGGAGCGATGCTTCGCCGGATCCTCGAGGAGATGGGGCTCGAGATCGCGGTCGACGAGTCGCGTCGGGACCGGGTCTTGGAGCTCGTCGTCGACGGCCCCGACCGGGGTCGGCTCACTGCCGGCCGCGGCGAGGTGCTCGCGGCCCTCGAGTTCCTCCTCGGCCGCATGGGACGCCGCGCTTGGCCGGACGAGCAAGACGTGCGCCTCGTCTGTCAGGGGTTCAGCTCAGGGCGGGACCGCGAGCTCGTCGAGATGGCGCGTCGCGCCGCCTCCCAGGTCGCTCGTTCCGGGAAGCCCAAGCGCTTCCACGCGATGAACCCGTACGAGCGCCGCGTCGTCCATGTCACGGTGCGCGAGTTCGACGGGCTGACCACGGTGTCCGAAGGCGACGGCTTCCTCAAACGCGTCCGGGTCGAGAAGATCGCGCCCTGACCCCTCTCCATGCACGATCTCTCGACGACCCTGGCGGCGGTGGCGACGGCCCGGGGGCCGGGCGGGATCGGCTGCGTTCGCATCTCGGGTCCCGACGCTCACCGGATCGCCGCCCAACTTTGCCGGGCCCGCGGCGGGCGCGCGGTCCGGGTCGTCGCCGGCCTGAGGTTCGTGACGTTCGTCGACGGCGCCGGACGTCCGATCGACCACGGCTACCTGGTCGGTTTCGAAGGGGGTCGCTCGTTCACCGGGGAGGACACGGCCGAGCTATGGGCTCACGGTAGCCCGCCGGTCCTGGATGCTCTCGTCTCCGGCGCGATCGCGCTGGGAGCTAGACCGGCGGGTCCAGGCGAGTTCACCTACCGCGCCGTGCGCCACGGTCGCCTCGACCTGGCCGCCGCCGAGGCGGTCCGCGATCTCGTCGCGTCGCGCACCGCCCACCAGGCGCGCGTCGCGTTCGCGCAGGTCAACGGCGCGGCCGCGAGACGGGTCGCCCCCCTCACCGACGCGCTCGTCGACCTGGTCGCGCGGGCCGAGGCGGCGATCGAGTTCGTCGACGAGGCGGAGACACATCTCGAGCGCCGAGCGTTCGTCGCAGCGCTCGAAGAAACGCAGCGGGCGGTGGAGGACCTCGCGGAGCGCGCTCGGGCCGGCCACCTCTTCCGCCGGGGCGCGCGCGTCGTGCTGCTTGGGGCTGTCAGCGTCGGTAAATCATCTCTTTTCAATTGTTTGCTCGGTTTCAGCCGGGCGATCGTTTCGGAGAGTCCGGGGACGACGCGGGACACGATCGAGGAGACGATCGAGATCGAGGGGATCCCGATCACCCTGGTCGACACCGCCGGCCTGGGCACGCCTCAGGGGCCGGTCGACGACGAAGGGATGCGGCGAGCGCGAGTCGCGGCCGGAGAGTCCCATCTGAGCGTCGTCGTGCTCGACGCCTCCAGGCCGCCGACTCCGGACGAGCGTGCGCTTCTCGCCGGTGCCGCGAGCGTCGTCGTCGCGAACAAGTCGGATCTCACCTCCGTTGTCGCGTGGCCGGGCGCCATCCCGGTGTCGGCCAAGTCCGGTGCGGGCGTGAGCGCGCTCAGGAGTGCGATCGTGCGCGCGCTCGTCGGCGGCGAAGAGACCGAGGACCCCGCGATCACCGACCTGCGCCACCTCGAAGCCCTCGAACGTGCCGCGGCGTCGCTGAGGTGCGCGTGCGAGGCCGAGCCCGCCGGCCTCGAGCTCGTGACCGACGACCTGCGCGACGCCCTCGAGGCGCTCGGCACGATCACCGGCGAGGTCGCGAACGACGCCCTGTATGATCGGATCTTCGCCACCTTTTGCATTGGGAAGTAAATGAGTCACCCGTTCGACGTCCTCGTCGTCGGCGCAGGCCACGCGGGATGCGAAGCTGCGCTCGCCGCCGCGCGCATGGGCCGCGTCACGGGCCTGGTGACGCTCTCGGCCGACTCGATCGCGCGGATGTCGTGCAATCCCGCGATCGGCGGCCTCGCCAAGGGCCACGTCGTCCGCGAGATCGACGCGCTCGGCGGTGAGATGGGCCGCGCCGCCGATGCATGCGGCATCCAGTTCCGCCTGCTCAACCGCACGCGTGGTCCCGCCGTACGGGGTCCTCGCGCGCAGCAGGACAGCGCCCTCTACCACCGGACCCTCCGCGCCGCGGTCGAGGCGTGCGCTCGGCTGACCGTCGTCGAAGGCGAGGTCGCCGCGCTCGAGACCGAGGCCGCGCGCATCGCCGGCGTGCGGCTTGCCGACGGGCGTCAGCTTTCGGCTCGAACGGTCGTGCTGACGACCGGCACCTTCCTGCGAGGTGTGCTGCACACCGGGCGGGCGCAGACGCCGGGAGGACGCGTCGGCGAGCCTCCCTCCGCCTCGCTCTCCGCCTCGCTCGCTTCGCTCGGTTTTCCCGTGCTCCGGTTCAAGACCGGAACGCCGCCGCGCCTCCTGCGCGCGAGCGTCGATCTCGCGCGCTTCGACGCGCAGCCCGGCGACGACGATCCGACGTTCTTCTCCGAGCTGACCGAACGGGCCCTTCTGCCGCAGGTCTCCTGCCACGTCGCCTACACGGGAGAGAGCGTGCACCGGATCGTGCGCGAGAACTTGGCGCACTCGCCGCTCTACTCCGGTGCGATTCAGGGCCGCGGACCGCGCTATTGCCCGTCGCTCGAAGACAAGGTCGTGCGCTTCGCGGACCGCGAGCGACACCAGATCTTCATCGAGCCCGAGGGGCTCGACTCTCCCCTGCTCTATCTCAACGGCTTCTCCACGTCACTTCCTGCCGAAGTCCAGCTCGCGATGGTCCACGCCGTGCCGGGCCTCGAGGACGCCGCCATGGTGCGTCCCGGCTACGCCGTCGAATACGACTACGTGCGCCCGACCGAGCTGAAGCCGACGCTCGAGGCGAAGCGCGTCGCCGGCTTGTTCCTCGCCGGACAGATCAACGGAACGACCGGCTACGAGGAGGCGGCCGGGCTCGGGCTGATCGCGGGGATCAACGCCGCGCGCCTCGCCGCGGCGGAGCCTCCGTTCGTTCTGCGTCGCGACGAGGCGTACCTCGGGGTCCTCGTCGACGACCTCGTGACCCGCGGGACGAGCGAGCCGTACCGGCTCTTCACCTCGCGCGCGGAGTACCGGCTGCTGCTCGGAATCGACACGGCCTCGCGCCGTCTCTCCGGTCACGGCGCGGCGCTCGGACTCCTCGACGCGGACCGGGCCAGGCGGTCGGCGGCACGCTGGGACGCGGTCTCCGCGGCGCAGAAGGCCGTCCCGGGATCGATCGCCGACCGGCTGAAGCGCACCGGTACCGCGGTCGACGATCTCTTGCACGAGAGCTCCGTGCTGGCGGCGCTCCCCGCCCGGGACCGGCGCATCCTTGCCGAAGACATTCGCTTCGCCGGCTACGTCGAGCGGCAGCGAAGGACCGCCGAGCGCGTCCAGCGTTCCGGCGCGCTCACGATTCCGGAGGATCTCGCCTTCCGCAATCTCTCCGGACTGTCGAACGAGCTCATCGAGAAGCTCGAGGCCGTTCGCCCCGAGACCCTGGGGCGCGCGGCGCGGATCGACGGCATGACGCCGCCCGCGTTGGCGCTCCTCGCCGTCCACATCGAGAAGGCGCGCGCGGGCCGCGTGCGGTGATTTTTTCCTGGGACGAGGCTGTCGCGGCGCGCGCGCGCGCGATCGGGCTCGAGCTCGGAAGCGGCACCGTCCACTCCCTGGTCGTTCACGCGCAGTCGGTTCTCCGCGAGAACGGGCTCCTGCATCTCACGGCGATCGACCAGCCCGCGGCGTTCGTCGACCGGCACATCGGCGAGTCTCTCGAAGGCGCACGGCTCCTGGACGAGGCGGCCTCGGGGACGCTCGTCGACCTCGGAAGCGGAAACGGTTACCCCGGAATCCCGATCGCGCTCGTGCGACCGCGTCTCGCAGCGTGTCTCGTCGAAGCGTCCGAGAAGAAGGCGGCGTTTCTCCGCGCGGCCATCGCCGCGGCGGGTGTCCCAGGATCCGTTCTCGCCCGTCATGTCACGCGGGCCCAGGATCTCGCCGAGATCGACGCGATCGCCATCTTGGTCACGCGTGCGATGGGAGATTGGGAGCGCGTCGTGCCGCGCTTGGCCGCCAAGCTCGGCTCCGGCGGCAAGATCCTGCTATGGGCCGGCGTCGAAGCCGGGCGCGTCCTCGAACGCGATGCGTGGCGCCGCTACCGGCTCGTCGCGCGCCACGTCCTCCAGCGACGTGAACGCTCGTTCATCTACGAGCTGGTCAAGGAAGATTAGTTAAAATAATTTAATAGCCGTGAGTGTTCCACGTGGAACACTTCCGGCTCCTGCGTTCCACGTGGAACACGGTGTGTTAGATTCCGCGCGCACCCCAAGCGAGGTCGTCGTGGGTCGAATCGTTGCCATTGCCAACCAAAAAGGGGGCGTCGGAAAAACGACGACCTCGGTTAACCTTGCCGCCGCGCTGGCGATCGCCGAGCGTCACGTGCTTCTCATCGACGCCGACCCTCAAGCCAACACAACGCGGGCGCTGGGCCTTCCGGAAGACCCCGAGCGCGCATCGCTCTATGACGCGTTCTCCGGCTCGGCGTCGCTCGAGGAGATCCGGCTGCCGCTCGACGAGGTCAAGGGGCTCGACCTCATCCCCAGCGACCGCCACTTGATCGGTGCCGAGCTGGAGCTCACCGAGGCGATGGCGCGGGAGTTCCGCCTGAAGCGGCTTCTCGAACCGATCCGCGATCAATACCAGCACATTCTCATCGACTGTCCCCCGTCGCTCGGTCTCCTGACCTTGAACGCGCTCACCGCGGCCGATGCGGTTCTGATCCCGGTCCAGTGCGAGTTCCTGGCTCTGGAGGGAATCTCCCAGCTCATGGACACGCTCGAACGCGTTCGCCAGGCGCTTAATCCGGCACTCGAGGTCGGCGGCGTCGTCATGACGATGTTCGACGAGCGGACGAACCTCTCGCGCCAGGTCGTCGACGAAGTGCGGAACGTGTTCGGTGAGCGTGTCTACGACACGGTCGTGCCCCGGAATATCCGACTTGGCGAGGCCCCCAGCCACGGTAAGCCGATCTTCCTTTACGACATCCGGTCCCGCGGTGCCGACGCGTACCTCAATCTCGCGAAGGAGTTCGTCAAGCATGAAGAGAAAGGCATTGGGCAAGGGACTCAGTAGCCTCATCCCGTCCTCGCTCTCTCCGCAGGCCGCCACCTCCCCCGCTTCGCCGCCCAGTTCCGTGCGGCCGTTCGAATTCAAGGTCGAGGTGAGCAAGATCCGGCCGAATCCTCGGCAGCCTCGGCAGACATTCGATGAAGCGGGCCTCGAAGAGCTCGCGCGATCTCTCAAGACGCAGGGTGTTCTCCAACCGGTCGTCGTCCGCCCGGCGGCGAACGGCGCCTACGAGCTCGTTGCCGGTGAGCGGCGCTGGAGAGCCGCCCAAAGGGCCGGTATTCATCAGATTCCGGCGATCGTGCGGGATGTCTCGGACGCGAACCTACTTCAGCTTGCGCTCATCGAGAACCTGCAGCGGGAGGAGCTGAACGCGATCGAAGAAGCCGAAGCCTACCGGATCCTGATCGACGACCTGCAGCTCACGCAGGGCGAAATCGCCGAACACGTCGGCAAGCAGCGCGCGACGGTCGCGAATTCCCTTCGACTGCTGGCGTTACCGCGCAAGGTCCAAGACCTCGTCCGAAGCCGACAGCTTTCCATGGGTCATGCTCGCGCGCTCCTGGCACTCGAGGATCCCAAGCTCATGGAATCGCTCGCCGAGCGCATCGTGAAGGACGGACTCTCGGTCCGGGAGGTCGAGGCGCGCGCGCATCGTGGGGAAGCCGTCGCGTTGCCGATTCGCCGCGCCGGTAAGTCGGTCGACCCGAACGTCGCGGCAGCCGAGGAGACCTTGCAGCGTGCCGTCGGGACGAGGGTCAGGATCCGGGGCAGCGCGAAGTCGGGACGGGTCGAGCTGCACTATCGCTCGTCGGAAGAGCTCGACCGGCTCTATACGATCCTGACGAAGGGGAGGTAGCGCCGACGAATTTGTCGGCTGCCGACATAATTGTCGGCTTGTTGCAATCACGCGCTTTTTCATTTGGCAGACACAAACGTCGGCCGCAGACACAATGGTCGGCGGCCGGAAATCACCGTTATGTCGCTGCAATTTCGAAAGTGTCTTTCCGCGAACCGCAAGGGCACGTAACGACGCACCTTCCTTTTGGCACGCGTGTCGCTCTTTCCGGGCGCACAAACTCGTGGGAGGGCGCATGGCCAAATGGAAGCTGAGGGGCAAGGACGGAGGCGACGACGCCGAGATCGTCGGGTTCATCGGTGAAGGGACCGTCTTCACGGGCGACCTGGTGCTCGAGGGCGGTGCGCGCGTTGACGGACGGGTCATCGGACGGGTCAAAGCGCCGGCGCTTCTCGTGGTCGGTCCAGCCGGCGAGATCGAAGCGGAAGAGCTTCACGCCTACCGATTGACGGTGTGCGGCGTCGTGCGGGGGAAGCTGATCGTCCAGGACCGCTTGGAGGTCCAGAGCGGGGGACGCGTTTCCGGGCACGTGGTCATGCAGAAGGAAGGGCTCGTCGTCGCGCCGGGGGGACTGTTCGAGGGAACGGTCGAGTACGTGCGGGATGCACGCGCATCCGAAGAACCGGAGCTGCCGCGCGAGCTCGCGGCGTCGGCGGCCGTCTGATTTCTTGACCCTCCAAGACCCCTGTGCTAACGTCGCCGATCTTCAACTAACGTCATGCAACGACAGAAGTTGAGGGCCGCGTCGCGGTTGGTCGCGCGTTGCCGACGTAGACGTCCAGGGGCTGGTCATGAAGGACAAGAAGCTGGCGACGCGCTACGCGCGCGCGCTCCTGAGCGCTCTGCCCGAGGTCGCGGCGCAGGATGCGGCCGACTCGTTTCTCACCGCCCTCGGTGAGGCTCTCGAAGGTCAGCCGGGCGTCCGCGCATTCCTCGAGAATCCATCGGCGCCTGCCGGCACGAAGAAGGAGCTCTTCGGCCGCCTCGCCACACAGGCCGGCGCCGGCCAACGGGTCGTGACCTTCCTCGGCGTGGTGGTCGACCACGGGCGCGTGTCGTCCCTCCCGTCGATCGCGAAGGTGTTGCGCACCGAGCGCGAGGCAATGCAGGGCACGATCACCGGGACCTTGACGACGGCGTCCCCGGTCAACGCCGAGACCGCCGGCCGCATCGCCGCCGCGCTCTCGCGGCTCGCGGGACGGCGCGTGAATCTGACGACGGGTGTCGATCCGGCCCTCCTCGGCGGTGCGATCGCTCGGGTGGGATCGACGGTCTACGACGGCAGCTTGAGGACGCAGCTCGAACGGCTTCGCCGGACGATGGGGGAGGAATAGCGCAGATGGAGATCAAGGTCGACGAGATCAGCAAGATCCTTCGCCAACAGATCGAGGGGTTCGAGCGGCACACCGATCAAGCCGAGGTCGGGACGATCATCTCGGTCGGCGACGGGATCGCGCGCATCTACGGGCTCGAGAAGGCGATGTCCGGTGAGCTGCTCGAGCTCCCGCACGGCGTCATGGGGATGGCGTTGAACCTGGAAGAGGACAGCGTCGGCGCCGTCCTCTTCGGCGAGACCGATCTCATCAAGGAAGGCGACGAGGCGAAGCGGACGCGGAAGATCATGCAAGTGCCGGCGGGGGAGGCGCTCATCGGGCGCGTCGTCAACACGCTCGGCCAGCCGATCGACGGCAAGGGCGCGCTGCAGACGACGCACTTCATGCCGGTCGAGCGCATCGCGCCCGGCGTGGTCGACCGCACGCCGGTGAAGGAGCCGCTCCAGACCGGCATCAAGGCGATCGACGCGATGATCCCGATCGGCCGCGGCCAGCGCGAGCTGATCATCGGCGACCGCCAGACCGGCAAGACGGCAGTCGCGATCGACACGATCATCAACCAAAAGGGCGGCAACGTCGTCTGCATCTACGTCGCGATCGGCCAGAAACGCTCCACCGTCGCGCAGGTCGTGGACAAGCTGCGCGAGGCGGGCGCGATGGACTACACGATCGTCGTCGCGGCGACCGCCTCCGAGTCGGCGCCGCTGCAGTACATCGCGCCCTACACCGGCGTCACAATGGGCGAGTACTTCCGCGACTCCAAGCGCCACGCGCTCTGCATCTACGACGACCTCTCCAAGCACGCGGCCGCGTATCGCCAGCTCTCGCTGCTCCTCCGGCGGCCGCCGGGGCGCGAGGCGTATCCGGGCGACGTGTTCTACCTGCACTCCCGGCTTCTCGAGCGCGCGGCGAAGCTCAACGACGACCTGGGCGGGGGATCGCTGACGGCGCTGCCGATCATCGAGACGCAGCTCGGCGACGTGTCGGCGTACATCCCGACCAACGTCATCTCGATCACCGACGGGCAGATCTACCTGGAGTCCGACCTCTTCTACGGCGGGATCCGGCCGGCCGTCAACGTGGGCCTGTCGGTCTCGCGGGTGGGCGGCTCCGCGCAGGTGCGCGCCATGCGACAGGTCGCGGGCAAGCTGCGGCTCGACCTCGCGCAGTACCGCGAGCTCGCCGCGTTCGCCCAGTTCGGCTCCGACCTCGACCGCGCCACGCAGGCGCAACTCGCCCGCGGCCAGCGCATGGTCGAGCTCCTCAAGCAGGGTCAGTACCAGCCGCTGCCGGTCGAGAAGCAGGTCGTGATCATCTTCGCCGGCACCCAGGGCATGCTCGACGAGCTGCCGGTCGACGCCATCCGCGAGTTCGAGCCCGTCCTCTACAGCTACCTCGAGCGGCGGGCCCCGCAGATCCTGACCGACATCCGCGAGAAGAGGGAGATCCCGGACGCGCT